>JAHFOU010000027.1:0-4374 GCA_023261525.1 Planctomycetota bacterium
AAGGAGGTCGTCATCAGCCGGGGCCAGCTCATCGAGATCGGCGGAAGCTTCCGCATGACCGACGTCATGGCCCAGAGCGGCGCCGTCCTGAAGGAAGTCGGCACCACCAACCGCACCAGTCTAGAGGACTACCAGGCCGCGATCGGCCCCGGGACCGGCGCCCTCGTCCACGTCCACACTTCGAACTACCGCATCCGCGGGTTCTCCTCCACGCCCACCATCGCCGAGCTCGTCACCCTCGGGAAGGCGCGCGGGCTTCCCGTCGTCGACGACCTCGGCAGCGGGGCCATCGTGCCCCTGCGCGAGTGGGGTGTGGAGGACGAGCCCCTGGTCCGGGACTCCCTCGCCGCCGGCGCCGACGTCGCCTGCTTCAGCGGGGACAAGCTCGTGTGCGGGCCCCAGGCGGGCATCCTCTGCGGACGCAAGGACATGATCGAACGGATCCGGAGGAACCCCTACGCCCGGATGTTCCGCGTCTGCAAGCTCACCCTAGCCGCCCTCGAGGCCACCCTGGCCGAGTTCGTCAACGGGACCTTCCGCCGCAACCTTCCCTTCTACCGCATGCTCGACCGGGCCGTCACGGACCTGGACCGCGAGGGGAAGTCCCTGGCGGCCGCCCTGGCGGCCCTCCCCGGGATTTCCGCCGAGGTCGCCGAGGATCTGGCCTATGTCGGAAGCGGCGCCATCCCCGACGAAGGCCTGCCCACCCGGGTGGTGCGCCTGCGCCACCGGACGCTCTCCTCCGGGGAACTGGCCCGGCGCCTGCGCACGGGCATCCCCGGCGTCTACGCCCGGCTCTCCGACCGCGACCTCGTCCTCGACCTGCGCACCCTCCAGGACGGCGAGCCGGCCCAGGTGGAAGCGGCCGTCCGCCAGGCCCTGGGCGCCTCCTAACCAAGGACGTCCCATGCGCGGCGCCGAGAACCCTCAACCCCAGGTCCTCCGCGCCATCGTGGGCACCGCGGGCCACGTCGACCACGGCAAGACCTCCCTGGTCAAGCTCCTCACCGGCTACGACTCGGATCGCCTCCCGGAAGAGAAGGCCCGCGGCATGAGCATCGATCTCGCCTTCGTCCCCTGCCGGCTGGGTTCCCGTCTGATCGGCGTCGTCGACGTCCCCGGCCACCAGGATTTCATCCGCAACATGGTCGCCGGCATCGCCTCGGTCGACATCCTCCTGCTGGTGGTCGCGGCCGACGACGGCCCCATGCCCCAGACCCGGGAGCACATGAAGATCGTCGGGCTGCTGCGAAGGCCCCAGGTCTTGGTCGCCCTCACCAAGACCGACCTCGTCTCCCCGGAGCAGGTGGACCTGGCCCGGGAGGAGATCGCCGCCTTCCTCGCCCATGTCGGGTTCCCCGACGCCCCGGTCCTCCCCGTCTCCAACAAGACCGGAGAGGGCGTCGACGCGGTCCGCGACACGATCGGGAAGCTCGTCGACCGCCTCGTGCCCCGCACCGGCGCCGCCGAGCACGCCTTCCGCATGAATGTCGTCAGGGTGTTCTCCGCGAAGGGACATGGGACGGTCGTGGCGGGGGTGCCGCTCTCCGGGACCGCCGGGAACGACGAGAAGCTTGAGCTGCTTCCTCCCGGCCTCGGGCTGACCGTCCGTGCCGTGCAGGTCTACAGGACGGATTCCCAGGAGGCCTTCGCCGGGGCCTCCTGCGCCATGAACGTGCGGAATGTCGAGCCGGACCAGATCACCAGGGGCATGACGATCGCCTCTCCAGGGATCTTCCGGGCCACGACCGAACTGGTGGTCGCGCTGGAGAATGCCTCCGAGGGCCGCGAGGAGGCCCCCTTCCGGAACCGCTTCGACGTCCGCCTGCACATCGGCACCTCCGCCACGATGGCCTCCGTCAAGCTCCTGGGCGCCAGGAGCCTTCCCGCCGGCACGGGCGGCTTCGCGCATCTCGAGCTCGCCGAGCCCCTGGTCGCCGCCGCGGGCGACCGCTTCATCCTCCGCTCCCCCACGCCGGGCATGACGGTGGGGGGGGGCACGGTCCTGTCGGCCCGCCCCCAGCGTTTCCGCCGGATCGCCGGGCACGAGGCCCGCCTTGCCGCCGCCCGGGACGCGGTGCGGGGGGAGGACGTCCTGGCCTCCGAGCTCCTGGCCGGCCCCGAGGCCCTCCTGGCCGGCCCGGAGGCCGCCCGCCTGACCCAGCGTGCCGGCCAGGGCGCCCGCCAGGCCCTGGCCGAGGCCGTCTCCCGGGGCGTCCTCGTCGAGCTCTCCGTCTCCGAAGGCGGGGGGGAGTTCGCCGTCCCCTCGCGCATCGACGAGATCCGCGACCGCCTCCTGAAGGTCCTCGCGCGCCACCATCGCGCCGATCCGTACGGGGAAGGCATGCCCGCGCCCAAGGCCTGCGCCGCCCTCGGCATCTCCGCCCGCGGTTTCGACCGGCTCGCGCCCCTCCTGGTCCAGGCCGGGACCCTGGCCCTCCGTCACGGCAAGCTCGCCCTGGCCTCCTTCCGTCCCGACATCCCCTCAAGGCTTCTCCTCCTGCGCGCCAAGCTCCTGGCCCTGATCGAGCGCTCCGGCGCCAAGGCCCCGGCCCGGGGCAACCTCATGCGGGAGTTCGGCATCCTCGAGACGGACATGAAGATCCTCGAAAAGATCCTGTGCGGCGACGGCTCGGTCCTGGTCCTGGACGGGCATTTCATGCACCGCTCCGCCTACGAGGCCTGCCGCCAGAAGCTGCTGGAGCTGTTCAAACAGGGCCCCACCGTGGAATGGAAGCCCTTCAAGGACGCCATCGGGACGAACCGCGACATGGCCGTCGCCGTCCTGGACGCCTTCGACGCCGAAGGACTGACGCGACGCACCCCCGCCGGCCGCGTCCTGCTGAAGGGGCCTCCCCAGTAAAAAAAGTATTTTCCGTTATCCCTGTGCCGACGGGGGGATATAGTGTGGGGAACAGCTTAGGAGGAAACCCGGATGCGTCAACCCCTGCTGAAGCCTGCCCTGCTGACCGTCCTGGCCTTCTCGCTCGGGGGCCTTCGCAGCTTCCGCCTCGACGCCGGGTGAGGCCCCCCGCCTGAGAGCGCCCAGAGAAGGGCGCTCTACACGCTCGACTGGACCCAGGTCACCCCGGATGCCCTGACCCCGCCCGCTGCCCCGTCGTATTCGACGGACTCGACGCCTTCCACCCCTCCTGCAGAGGGAGACCTGGACAACTACGGCAAGCCCGCCCCCACGGCCCCCGCCTCGGCACCCCAGGCGGAATCGGCCCCCCAGAACCCGAAGAAGCAGACCTGGGGCATCAAGCAGATCGCCCTCCAGATCGCGAAGGACTGCGAAGGTCCCGCCCTGGTGCGTTTCGTCAACACCGAGGAGCTGGATCCGAGGTCGACCGACGGGAAGGAGACGAAGAGGGCCTTCCAGAATTCGGCGGCCCTCCTGGCGATCTGGGAGTCCGCCGGACGCACGGGGGATCCCGCAGCCTGCGCCCTCGCCAAGTTCTTCTTCATGGGAAGGTTCTCCGTGGAGGTCTCGAAGGTGTCCCCGGAGGCCTGTGCGGCCATCCACCGCGCCAACGCGCCGGTCCTGGTAGCCATGAGCGCCAAGAACCCTTCCGGAGGGCGCGACCGCGTCGAGATCCTGGACGGGAAGATCCAGGCCGCCAATGCGATGACCGCGATGCGTGCCGTGCTCAAGGATCCCAAGATGGACAGGGTCTCGCAGTTCACCCAGGAGTACGACAAGGACCTGGCGGCCGTGGAGACCCTGCAGACCCAGATCAAGATGAAGCAGGACATGGCCACCCAGGCCAAGAACCCGGACAAGGTCGCCCTGCTCCAGGGCCAGGTCGCGGAGCTGGAGAAGAGCCTCCAGGCCGCCCAGGCCAAGCTGGACGCCTGCCAGTCCAAGATCAGCGCGACGAACTAGGGCCAGGGCGTCCCGTAGGCCTTCGCGATGTTGGGATAGTAGCCTTCCTCCAGGTAATGGGGACGGAAGGGATCCACCTTTCCGTCCTCGCCGCGCATCGGCTTGCCCTGCATGTACATGTATTCCACCTTCCGGTCCCCGCCCGCCTTCGTGCCTGAGGCCCCGCGGACTACGTGCTCGCCGAGAAGCATCCCCTCGTCGGGACGCACACGGATCAGGCTGGTCCCATAGGGGACGGGGTCGTTCCCGTTCACCCAGACCACCACCCGCTTGACCTTCCCCCGGTCGAGGAGGTTCTGGTAGTAGTTGGCGTCCTGGAGCGCGCGGTCCCCGCCCACGACGTGGAGCTCTTGGACCTGGATCTTGTCCCGCTCCAGCAGGCCCGCCGTGATGGAAGCCCCGTTGCTGTGGGCCACGAGGCGGTCGAAGGATTTGCCCTCGAGCTGCCGGAAGGCCTGCTCGGCCTGGGGGGAGCGGAGCGAAGCCGC
>JAHFOU010000027.1:4384-13591 GCA_023261525.1 Planctomycetota bacterium
CTCCCTGACGCCCCTCTCCGCTCCAGAAGGGGCTCTTGTTCAACTCCTCGAAGGTCCTTCCCTCGAAGGGGCTGGAGCCCTCCCGGACCAGCTTGTCGGCGCCCTCCTGGGTGGTGAAAGTGCCCATGACCACGCCCTCGTGAACATGCACGCGCTGGGGCGCGGCGGCCTGCCCCGACGGGTCACGGGCATCGAGGGCCTGAAGGACCTCGGCGCGAGAGGATTCGGCTTCCTTGCGTCCGATGATGACGCGCTCCTGGAACTCCTTCCATTCCTTCTGGTCGACCCCGGAGGGAGGGGCCTTTGCAAAAGGGTCCTCCCCGGGTGTCCTGCCGAGGGCGGCATCCTCGAAGCTCCGGCGGGCATCGCGCCCGCGCAGGGCGGCGCCGGTGGCGGCTGCGTCCGCATCGACGCGGGCCACCTCCCAGGCCTCCCGCTCGCGACGGGCCTGGGCGGAAAGGCTCTCGGATTTCAGGCGAAGCGCCTCCACCCGCGCGGGCTGAGCGCCGGCGGCCTGGGCAGCCTCGTACTCCGATTTGGCCTTCCGCGCGGCCTCGTCCGAAAGCTCCGCGGCCTTCAGGCATTCCTTCTCCTGCCGGACCGCGCGGACGCTGACGTCATGCGCCTTCGCGTAGTCGGCATTGGCCTTCTGGAAGGCCAGGAGGCCCTTCTCGTCCACCGGGACGCCGTCCCCGGGTGCGAGGAAGCTCCCGCCCCCGCGCGCGAGGCGGAAACCCTCGTCCAGGAGGAGCCCGGCATCCTCGCCGGAAGCCCCGGCGGCCTTTCGGACCAGGGAGGCGCCGTGGCCGAGATGCCTCAGGTCCACCACCTTCGGGTCGTTCCAGGGCGCGGCGCCGCCCAGCCCGAAGAAGGAGCTCCCTCCCGGCCTCAGATCCACCACGGAGGGGTCCGAGGCCTCGGCCCCCTCGAAGTGGGTCCCGCCGCCCAGGCGCTTGAGGCGGGCCAGGATCTTCCGGTGACGCTCCCCGCGCAGATGGGCCAGTTCCTCGGTCCGCTTGTCGAGCATGTCGCGCTGGAATTCGCGCTCGGATTTCAGTCGCTCCTGCTCGCGGGCCCGCCGCCAGGCCTCGATCTCGGCCTTGCGGCGCTCCTCCTCGGGATCCCCGAAGAGGGCCCGGGTCAGAAGCTGGCCGAAGGCCTCCCCGAGCTGGGAGGCCATGCGCTGGAGATGGGGTGCCATGGCGTCCAGGGCGGGATCCCCGGTCCCGGCGTAGTCCGACGATCCGCCGGAAGGCGTACCCGAGTCCAGGCCCAGGCCGTAGTAGCGGCAGCTCCGGTGGTGCCAGGGGTGACGGGGGGGATGCCCGCAGATGCCGCAGCCGATGGCCCGGCCCTCGATGTCCGCGGCGGCGGGAGGACACGCCGGAGGAAAACAGATGGCCAGGAAGAGAAGGGGAAGGAGGACGAGGATGCGCTTCATGGCCCGAGCATCTCCCAGGTAAGAAGCATGCCTTCGGCCTCCTGGGCATCGGGACTCCCGGAAGGCAGGAGGACCAGGGCCCGTCGCATGGCGCGCAGGGCTTCTGGGTAGCGCTGGTACTCCCCCAGGATGAGGGCCTCGTTGAAATGGGCTTCCGCGCACCAGGGGCAGAAGCGGGCGGCCTGACGGTAGGCCGCTGCGGCCTCCTCATGGTTGCCCTCCCCGGCGAGGAACTGCGCACGGGCCAGGAAGGTCTTCAATGCCGGTGGATAGGCCGGGCGGGGGGCACAGGCCTGCCAGGAACGCAACAGGACCTCGGCCAGACGGTCCTCCTCGGCCCCGGGCGGGCTCAGGGCATAGGCCAGGGCGTCATGGCGGAAGGCGGCGAGCGGGCTTCCCTCCGCCTCGGCGTCCCGGCCCGCCGCCTCTTCGGCGCGCTGGCGGGCTTCGCGGCGATCGCTGAAAAGAAGCAGGTCGCAGTCGGCGCGAACCAGGGCATACCGGGGGTCCCACTCCAGCCACCGGTCCAGGTCCTGGCGGGCGGCCTCGACCTGCCCCCGCCCCAGGCGCATCCGCCCGCGGTCCCAGTAGACCCTCACGAGCGTCGGGTCCGCGGCCAGCGCGCGGGCGTAGAGGGCCTCAGCCTCCTCGTGGCGTCCCGCGCCGGCGGCCCGGGAGGCCTTCTCCAGGAAGGCCCCGGAGGATTCCCGGAATCCAGCCTGCCCTACAGACGGGGAGGAGGGGGGTGGCGGGACACACCCCGCGCATAGGAGAAGAAGGAGAAGCGGGCGCCGGTGCATCGAGGGAATTGTAGCGTCTTGACGATCCGACTCCAGATGGAGATCCTCCTCCCATGCGCGTCCCCATCCTCCTGCTGGCCGCCCTGCTGATGTCCGGGGCCCTGGCGGACGAAACGAAGGAATGGGAGGGCGCCATGGCCTCCGGGGAGGCCGCCCTCAGGGACGGACGCTACGCCGAGGCGGCCGACCTCTTCCGGAGGTCCGAGGGCCTATCCCAGTCCTTCGGGGTCAAGGACGCGCGCCACCTCCGCTCCCTCAACAAGCTGGCCGAGGTCCAGAACTCCCGGGGGGAGTTCGAGGCCGCCGAAGGCCTGGCCCGCAAGGCCCTGGACCTTTCCGGGACCCGCCCGGGCGCCGAAACCGACGAGACCGCCCGAAGCCTCACCGCGCTGGCGGACGCCTTGTACTCCAAGGGCCTCAAAACGGAGGCCGAGCCGCTCTACGTGCGTGCCCTGGACACCCGCCGCAGGGTCCTGGGAGAGGACCACCCCGACACCGCCGAGGCCCTCGGGAACCTGGGACTGCTGCGGATGGACCAGCAGAAGTTCCGGGAGGCCGAACCGATGTTCACCCGGGCGCTCGCCATCCTCCAGAAGGCCGGGGACGCCCAGAAGGCCGCCGTCATGGTGAACAACCTGGGGTACCTCCACCAGGAGGAGGGCAAGGGCGCCCAGGCCCTGCGCGAGTACCGGCAGAGCCTCGAGATGCGCGAGAAGACCCTACGTGCCGACCATCCCGACATCGGCCAGGCCCTGAGCAACCTGGCGACCGCCCTGGCTGCGGATCCCTCCGGCCTGGACGAGGCGGAGCGCCTCCTCCAGCGGGCCCTGAAGATCGCCGAGACGGTGGCCCCGGACGACACCCAGGTCGGCTATGCGCTGAACAACCTCGCGTACATCCACCACATGCGCGGCGCCGCGGCGAAGGCCGAGGCCCTCTATCTCAAGGCCATGCAGGTCTGGGAGAAGCGCTTCGGCCCGGAATGCGCGCAGGCCGCCAATACGCTCGAGAGCCTGGCCGTGCTCCTGGAGGACGCGGGACGCGCCGGCGAAGCGGCCTCCTGCAAGGCCCGCGCGGAAAGGATCCGCAGCAAGCCCGCCGCGGGACCCGCCGAGGCCTGGGCCTCCGAGTTCCGAACCGCCCAGCAGGCCTCCGATGCCAGCCGCTTCGCCGAGGCCGCCGACGGCTTCCAGAAGGCCCTGGAGAAGGCCAAGGGCTTCGGGGAGAAGGACGAGCGCTTCATCCGGACCCTGGTCCAGCTCGCCCTGGCCTGCCGCAACCGCCCGGACTATGCCCGGGCCGAGGCGGCCGCCCGCCAGGCCGTCGCCCTGGCCCAGCAGTCGCTGGGGCAGGACACCCTGGAGGCCGCGGACGGCCTGAACGCCCTGGCCCTGGTGCTGGACGACACCGACCGAGCCGGCGAGGCCGAACAGCCCTACCAGCGCGCCCTTGCCATCCGGATCAAGGCCCTGGGAGGCGAGCACCCGGACGTGGCCGTCAGCCTGAGCAACCTGGGCTACCTCTTCCGCAAGCAGCAGAAGTACCCGGAGGCCGAGAAGCTCTTCCGGAAGGCCCTGGCCATCTCCGAGAAGAACCAGGACCTCTCCTACATGGCCTTCACGCTCAACAGCCTGGGCCTGGTCCACGACGACATGAAGCAGACAGCCCAGGCGGAAGGGGAGTACCGGAAGTCCCTGGCGCTCTACGAGGGAAAGCTGAAGGGCAACCCCAACATCGCCAACGTCTGCTTCAACCTGGGCAACCTGCTCAAGCAGAAGGGGGAGATCGAGGAGACCCTTACCCTGCTGAGGAAGGCCGAGGCTGCCGTCCAGGCGACCCTGGGGGCGGAGCATCCGCAGATGGCCAAGGCCCGGCACAACCTGGCGGTGATCCACATGACCCAGGGAAAGGACCTGGAAGAGGCGGACCGCCTCTTCCGGAGTTCGCGGGCGATCCTGGAGAGGGTCTACGGCCCGGACCACCCGGAGGTGGCCTCCTCGCTGGACAACCACGCCCGCCTGCTGGACTCCCTGAACCGCAAGGAAGAGGCGGAGCAACTCCGCCAGCGGGTCCGTGAGATCCGCGCGAAGCGGCGATGAACATGAAATTCCTCCCGAAGACCGGTCTCTGGACCCTGGCCCTCCTGACGGCAGCTCGCCTCCCTGCCGCCCCGGAGACCGGCATCACGGAGTTCTCCACGGGGGAAGGGGAGGGCGTGAGGGCCGACGCCAAGGGCCTCCGTCTCGACTGGGATCCCGCCCGCTTCCTGACCCTGCACCGGGCCGGCCCCAAGTACGCCAAGATCCCGGACATGACCACGCTGGGCGGCAAGCTCTACTTCGGCACCTGCAACGTCCCCATGGACGAATCCACCGGGAATGACGCCGAGGTGCTCTGCTACGACCCCGCGACCGACCAGGTCTCCCTGGCCTTCAAGGTGTCCGACTACGGCATCCTGCGCATGCACACCTACGGCGACAGGCTCTACATGTCCGGCGTGGAAGGCGGCTGCGGGATCTATCTCTACGACGGAAAGAAGCTGACGCGGACCTCGGCGGTCTCGGGCTCCTACCACACCCTGGACGTCGCCCTGGTGGGCAAGGCGCTCTACGCCTCCTTCGGCGCCCTGGACGGGGGCCGGCTCTCCCGCTCGGACGACGGGGGGAAGACCTGGAAGCCGGTCTTCCAGATCCCCGTCGAGAATCCCGCGGCGTCCCCCCAGGCCGTCTCCCGGATCTACTTCATGGGGGTCCTGGGCGACATCCTGCTGGCGAACCCCATGGGCTATGAGTACGACGACTACCAGACGGATCTCATCCTGGTGGAGCCCGGGAAGGAGCCCCGGAAGCTCGACCTGGAGCCGGGCCACCTGACCGTGACCAACTACGCGGTCTTCGCCGGGAAGCTCTGGATGCAGGCCGGCCTGCAGGGCGGGGGCAAGCCCCGGCAGGCCCACGGCTGCACCTTCGACGGGAAGGACTTCCAGGTCTGCCCCGACCTCCACGCGGCCCTGGACCTGTTCGCCACGGAGGACGCGCTCTACGCCCTCCTCTGCACCGACAACGAGGACCACACCCAGGGCCTGGTCGTCTCCAGGACCAAGGACGGGCAGACCTGGGGGAAGCTGGCCACCTTCTCCGCGAAGAAGGACCCGCATCCCCACAGCCACCCCGAGGACATGCTGACGGAGATCTCGCTGGCGGTGCTGGAGGGCCGGATCTACGTGGGGTGCAACCAGAACGCCACGCTCTATGCCGAAGCCTACGCCGGGAAGGGGACCTGGACGTCCAAGCCTCTGCGCGTCAGTGACCCCGCCCAGCTCCAGGTCTCCTGGAAGGCCCTTCCCCTGCCCAAGGCCAAGGGGAAGGCCGAGGCTCCGGTCCGCTACCGGATCCGCTCGGGCCCGACGAGCGAGTCCCTGGCGGAGAAGCCCTTCTCGGACGCCTTCGACAAGCCCTCGGACCTGAGCAAGGCCGTGGGCACGGACGCCTGGATCCAGGTCCAGGTGCTGTTGACCTCGGTCGAGGAGGGGCGACGCAGTCCCGTCCTCACTTCGCTCCTGGTGCGGGGGACCGCTCCTTAAGCTTCCCCTCGAACCAGGTCCGGGCGATCTCGGAGACGTGGGTCTGGATGCAGGCCTCGTCCCGTTCGGGGTACTTGGTGCTTTTCGGATGGCGCTCGATGACGACGTCCTCCACGCCCAGGGCCTTCCAGTAGTCCTGGACGGCCTTCATCTTGGCATCGTCGAAGCCGCGGTCGATGGGCTTGTAGTCGATGCCGGTCAGCTTCATGACGACGTGGGCCTTCTTTGCATACGGCTGGAGGCGCGGGGACAGGCGGGGCGGGGTGGGCCAGGAAGGGGGGCTCCAGGTCCCGTTGCTGAACCCGTAGGCGAAGAGGTCCGGATGATCCCCGATGTGGGCGGCCAGCTGGCGGGTCCGGAACTCCCAGACCAGGACGGCCGTCCGGTCGACCGGAAAGAGCGCGGCCAGGGACTCCAGGATCTCCTTGGAGAAGGCGACATCGCCCTCGCTGTACTCCAGCGGCATGACGACCAGGCCCGGGAAGCCTTCCCAGGCCTGCTGGTCATCCTTCCACAGCTCCTGGTGGACGTTGTAGGTGTAGAGGAGGACCAGGGGCAGGGGCTCGTCGCGGAGCACGGCTTCGGGGACCATGAGCCAGTAGACCCGGTTCGCCTTGGTCTTGACCAGGGACCAGCCGATACGCTTGGGAATCCCGGCCAGGGGCTTCTGGGGATCCGCGGGGCCGGCGCGCACCGGCCCGCCCAGCTCCTCCAGGGTCTTGAGCGCCGCGGGATGCTTCGGATCCAGCCGGAGCACCGCCTCGCATTCCAGGCGGGCCTGCCAGTCCAGCCCCTTCCCCTTGCACCACTTGGCGAGGTCGTAGCGCCCCTTGGCATCCTCCGGGGCGAGTGCCTGGGCGCGCTGGGCGTATTCCTGGAGGGGGGTGACCTTCTCCGCGCCGAAGGCGCAGAGGGCCGCCAGACAGAGGAGGCGTTTCAGCATTCCCGGCAGTGTACTCCCGGCGTGCGCCTAGTTGGCCCAGGAGAGGACCCGGGGTCCCCCCTCGCCCTGCCAAACGAAGGTGATGTCGTCGAAGACGGGGGTCTCGAGAAGAGGCTGGCCCAGGGGATCCGTCAGCCCCGTCCCGGGATCGACCGGTTCTGTCCTGAAGCGGACCCGGTAGCGGAAGGGCTTGGCCACGTGGACGATGCCCCCGCCCTGGGCCAGGGGCTGGAGGACCGTGACGCCGTCGGCGGCCAGGAGATCCAGGTCCAGCCAGGCCCGGCTGCGCCCGGCCGGGTCGTCCGCCAGGACGGGGTCGACCAGCCTGGGCTGTCCCACAACCGTCAGGGTGTCAAACCAGGAGCAGGCTTCCAAGCGGGTCTCCGCCGGCAGGAAGCCCGTCCAGGCCGACCGCAGCAGCCGGAAGCCGGCGCCTCCCCCGGGGCTCAGGACGGGGGACAGGAACGCCCCGTCCCCTCCCTTGTAATAGCGGCCGTCCCGGTACCTCGACTGGGCCCAGGCATCAGCGGAGGCCAGCGTCGCGGGGGCATCGTCTCCGAAATCCAGAACCGCGAACTCGTCGATGACCTGGTTGGCGCCGTTGAGCATGTTCCCGACCTCGGCGGGGCCGCCCAGGACCAGCTGGACGCCCGGCTGGACCAGATCCTCGCCGAGCGCAACGGCATAGGAAAGAGGGTAGCCTGAGACCTCATCGTCCGAAGCCGTGAAGGGATGGACCCCCTGGATGGAAAGGTGGAGGTCCTGGCCCAGGACGGTCTCGTCGGTATCGAAGTGCGCCGTCACGAAGGACCATCTCAACCCCGGCTGGAGGAAGGTATCGGGGACGATCGGGTGGGAGAAGTTCACACGGTACTGCCGCTCGTACTCATCGTCCCCCGACTGGACGGCCTGGTTCTCGCCGACGATCCCCCAGGAATCCACCCATTCCTTGCGGCCCACGGCCAGCGACTGGGTGAGCAGCCCCGAGCCCCGCACGACGCTCACGTCGACCTGTGGGCGTTTGCTGGAAAGCCCGTTCCGGGGGCCCGTTTTCACCCAGTAGCCCAGGGTGCCATGGTTGCTGGGCGCCGGGTCCGCGGAAGTCCAGCTGAGGGGGAAATTGCCGGGGGCCCGGTAGGCCGGAGCCCGGGAGACCTGGGCATGCGCGCCGTCCGGATACAGGGTGCTCGGCTCCCCGGAGGCCGGCCAGGTGCTCTCCGTGGCATCCAGCTGGAGCAGGCCATCACAGGGGGTGCTTGCGCTCCCCGGGACTCGGGCCGGGTCGTTGGTCGCGTTCCCCGGGACGGCGTCGGCATCCCAGCCGTCGTCGAAATGCTGCAGGAAGAGCAGATGCCCCTCCGGAGGATCCCCCGCGGAAGCTTCCACCGTCGCCAGGGAGACGAACCCGTCGAAGTCCGCGGCCCGGCCGGCCCGCAGGGCTGGGGGGGCGTGGGGGTACGTGACGACGGCCAGGCCCTGCCCCTCCGAAGCCCCCGCGGGATGCCAGGAGCAGGCCGCCGAGGAGCCCGTCGTCCTGCGGTCCTGATCCGGCAATGTGGAAGAGGCCAGGGAAAGGCGGCCGTCCATGAAATCCCGCTGGGTCGTCTGCCTCAGCAGGAAGAAGGCCTCCACGTGGGCCGTGATCTCCCGTTCCGCCAGGAGGCAGCCGTTGGGGTCCAGCACCCGCCCGACGGCGCCGATGCGGAAGGCCCCCGTGGGCTCCAGACATCCCTCGGTGGACCAGACGTACAGGTCCGACTTGTCGATCCAGCGCCACATCAGCTGGTCGGGCAGCTCCTTCGAGAGCCGGGTGTTGGGATCGAAGTTGGCCTTGAGGAGGTCGGCCCCGCAGAGGTTGCCCCATCCCAGGGGGGAGTCCAGCCCGAAGAGCAGTCCCGGCACCAGGGCGTCGCAGAAGAGGGAAAACTGCCCCCAGGTCCGGATGGGCCCGGGCTTGAGCCCGGGAAGAGGCGTCATGAGCGCGGGCTTCCTGCCGGACCGGAAGACAAGGAGGGCGTCGGAGATCCTCTCGACCTGGGAGGGCCCGAGGCTGTACTCGTTGAACCCGCTGTCCCAGTCCGGCTCCTGCCAGCTCTGGGCCGTCAGGTCCATGAGGAGGGCCGCCAGCACAGGCCGGGGTGCGGCGTTGAGGTTCACGGGCGGGCGGCCTCCCTCCTCCAGGGCCAGGGGCACGCGCGCCTTCTTGACCTCGCTCATCTGCCCGGTGAGGGGCTGGGAGGGATATCCGTTGGGGTGGATGACCTTGGCATCGACCCAGCTCCGGCCCGTCAGGTAGGGCGAAAGGTCCTTCGTGGTGCCCACCACGGCCTGGACCTGGGCAACGGAACGGTACCCCCCAGGGGGGCGGTTCCCGATGGCCAGGGTCCCCAGATTCGGCACGCCCACCTCGGGCTGGTCTCCCAGCACGTTCAGGATGCGC
>JAHFOU010000292.1 GCA_023261525.1 Planctomycetota bacterium
TCCGGGCCTTCGCACCGGCGGGCCTGGCGGCGGGGCTCGCCCTGGCCTGCCTGTCGATGGTCTCCCTGCTCTGGCAACGCCGCTCCCTGCTCGTGGTGGCGGCGTCCTTCCTGCTGGTGTTCGGTGGGCTGTTGCGGGAGGCAGGGGTGCTGGACGACGTGAAGAGCTCCCGGGACCTCTTGGCCCTCATCCTGGCGGACGACCCCAAGGGGGAGGGCAGGATCGTGAACCACCGGGGATTCCGGCCTTCGTTGGCCTGGGAGACCCGGCGCCGCATCGTGCTCTGGGGGAGCCCAGGCGAGCTGACCTTCGGGATGAACCTCCTGCCGGCGACGGAGAAGGATGCCTGGTTCTTCGACACCAAGGCCGATCCCGCCTCCGCGGACCGGAGGATGCAGGCGCTCTGGTCTTCTTCCGGGAAGGTCTACCTGGTGGTGAGGGCCTCGGACGTGAATGCGCCGGGCATCGCGGCGCTCTCTCCGAAAGGTCGTCTGCTCTGCACGGTTGGCGAGGACAGCGTTCTCGTGAACCGGTAGCTATTTGAACCGGGCGAGCAGTTCCAGCGCCGTCTTTCGCATCTCCTCGTTCTCGGAGTGGGTCAGCACCCGCAGGGCGTGGCGGTTCTCGGGATAGCGCAGGAGCTTCGGCAAACCGGCTTTCTCCAGGATTTCCTCCAGGGAGGCCGGATCCAGGGTCCGGCAGAGGGCCAGGCCGGCGTAGAAATCCAGGACCTCGGGCCCTTCCATCTTCCGGGCGCACTCCAGCAGCTCCGCCTTGACGGCGTTCCGCTTCTGAGCGTCGGTGAAGCGCCAGGTCTCGAAGAGCCCACGGAGGCGGGGAGAGCGGATCTCCGGCGTGGGGGCCAGGCAGGCCTGGAGGTAGAGCAGGACGTGGCGGGGGGCGCTTGCGTCCCAGACTTCCCCGGTCCCGGTGAACAGGGCGAGGTGACGGGAGGGGGTCCGCTCTTTCCAGGGGTTCAGGTCCAGGTGGAACAGGACCCCGTCCTGGGAGAACTGGAGGTTGCGGAAGGGGTGGGCGTGGCTCTCGCTGCGGCTCCCGGCCTGCTTCTCCTCGGCGGTCAGCAGGAGGTTCGGGTCGACGGTGCCCGCCAGGTCGCCCAGCCGGTCATAGAGGAAGAGGCTGGGCAGGCGGGCGCTCTTGGCCTCCGCCGCCGCGTCCACGGTCAGGAAACCCTCCCCCCAGGGGTGCGGGAATACCGTGAGATGGAAATGTCCCGGGTCCTCGACCTGGAGGCATCCGGTGGCCAGGACGTCTTCCGCGGTCTTGCCGATCACCCGGAAGAGCGGGCCCTTGCCCTGGCATCCCTGGTGGACGGTGGGGATCCCGGGCTTGAGAGGGGCATGCTGTTCACCCGGGGAATCGACCTCCACCCGGCAGGCTTCCGGGCGGCCGGGGAGGATCTTCACGCTGTTTCCCGCACAGTCGTCCCCGTGCGCCAGGACGGGGATCAGGAGGAGGCTCACGCAGCGGAGCAGGGGGGAGGTACGCATGGTGCATGGATAGACGCAGGGGAGCTGGCGCCGTTCCCTGCGAAATGCGATTTTCGGTTAAGGCTAGGCGATCGCGGGGTCGGTCTTCTCGGGATCCAGCCCCAGCGCGCGGAGGGCCTTGGCGGCCTCGGCCGGGGGGAACTCCCCGCGGCGGGCCAGGGAGGAGAGCGTGGCCGCCGCGATGTGCTCCGCGTCCACTTCGAAGTGGCGCCTGAGGGCTTGGCGGGTGTCGCTGCGACCGAAGCCGTCCGTGCCCAGGCTCACGAGCCGGGGGATCCAGCGCGCGACCTGGTCCGGCACCGCCTTCAGGTAATCCGAGGCCGCCACCACGGGTCCGGGGGCGTCCTTCAGGATGGTGGCCACATAGGGGACCCGGGCAGGCTGGTCGGGATGGAGGAGGTTCCAGCGGTCCGCGGCCAGGGCCTCCCGGCGCAGGGCCAGGTAGGAGGTGGCGCTCCAGACGTCGGCCGCCACGGCGAACTTCTCCGCCAGCAGGGCCTGGGCCTTGATCGCCTCGTTCAGGATGCTGCCGCTGCCCAGGAGCTGGGCCCGGGCCGCGACCTTGCCCGGGATCTCCGGTGCGGGCCGGAGCCGGTAGAGGCCTTTGAGGATGCCCTCCTCGGCCCCGGCGGGCATGGCCGGCATGACGTAGGGCTCGTTCTGGAGGGTAAGGTAGTAGAAGCAGTCCTCTCCGGCTTCGAACATGCGCCGGATGCCGTCCTGGATGATGACGGCGATCTCGTAGGCGAAGGCGGGGTCGTAGGCGCGGAGGTTGGGCACCACGCTCGCCAGGAGATGGCTGTGCCCGTCCTCATGCTGGAGGCCCTCGCCGTTCAGCGTCGTGCGCCCGGCGGTGGCGCCCAGGAGGAAGCCCTTGCCACGCATGTCGCCGAAGGCCCAGGCCTGGTCGCCCGTCCGCTGGAAGCCGAACATGGAGTAGAAGATGTAGAAGGGGATCATGGTCTCGCCGTGGGTGGCGTAGGACGTCCCCGCCGCGGCGAAGGAGGCCATGGAGCCGGCCTCGGTGATGCCCTCCTCCAGCACCTGCCCGTCGATGGCCTCGCGGTACTTCAGGAGCATCTTGTGGTCCACGGGCTCGTACAGCTGGCCGACCGAGGAGTAGATCCCGACCTGCTGGAAGAGGGCGTCGAGGCCGAAGGTGCGGGCCTCGTCCGGGATGATGGGGACCACGCGCCGGCCGATGCCCTTGTCGGCGATGAGGTCGGCCAGGAGGCGGGCGAAGGCGCCGGTGGTGGAGACCTCGTTCTCGCCGCTCCCCTTGGTGTAGCGCTCGAAGAGTTTGGGCGCCGGGAGGGGCAGGGGCTTGGCACGCAGGACCCGGCGCGGGGCCGCGCCGCCCAGGGCCTTGCGCCTCTCCCTCAGGTACTCCATCTCCGGGCTCTTGGGGTCCGGGGCGTGGAAGGGGACCTCGGCGAGCTTGGCGTCCGGGATGGGAAGCTGGATCTCGTCGCGGAAGGCCTTGAGGTCCTTCAGGGACATCTTCTTCTGCTGGTGGGCGACGTTCTTGCCCTGGGTGCCCTCGCCCAGGGTCCAGCCCTTCACGGTCTTGGCCAGGATGACGGTGGGCTTGCCCGTGTGGGCGCAGGCGGCCGCGTAGGCGGCGTGCACCTTGCGGGCGTCGTGGCCCCCGCGGCGCAGGCGCTGGATCTGGGTGTCCGTCAGGCCCTCGACCATCTTCAGGAGGTCGGGATGGGCCCCGAAGAAGTGCTGGCGGGTGTAGGCCCCGGGCTCGACGGAATACTTCTGGTACTCCCCGTCCACGACCTCCGTCATGCGCTTGACCAGGAGGCCTCCCGTGTGGCGGTCCTGGGCCAACAGGGGATCCCAGGTGCGGCCCCAGATCACCTTGATCACGTTCCAGCCGGAGCCGCGGAAGACCGCCTCGAGCTCCTGGATGATCTTGCCATTGCCGCGCACGGGGCCGTCCAGGCGCTGGAGGTTGCAGTTCACCACGAAGACCAGGTTGTCGAGCTTCTCCAGGGCCGCGATGGAGAGGGCGCCCAGGGCCTCCGGCTCGTCGGTCTCCCCGTCTCCCAGGAAGCACCA
>JAHFOU010000293.1 GCA_023261525.1 Planctomycetota bacterium
CGCCGGGCCCCCGCCGGATCCAGGCCGAGCACCGCGAAGGCCGCCAGGGCCTCCACCCCGCCGAGGAAGTCCCCCTCCGCGATGAACTCCGGACCCACGCCCTTCCCGGCGATGTTGTGGTAGTTGCCCAGGGGGAAGGCCAGGCAGATGCAGGCGATGCCGGAGAGCCCCAGGAGGGTGGCCTCGCAGGCCCCCCCGTCCATGAGGCGGCGCTGGAAGCGGAAGGCAGGATGCCGGGCCTGATGGGCGCGGGCCGCCTCCTCGCAGGCCGCGGCCACGGCCGGGTCGAAGACCGTCATGCGGTCCCCGACGCGGATCACGGGCCCCTTGCCCCGCTCGGCCCCGGGCATGGCCCGGCTGCATTCCAGGACCACGGCGGGACGGTGCCTCGGCAGGGTCCCGGCCCTCACGGCGGCATGGGCGCCGTGGAAGCCGACCTCCTCGGCGCGGGTGAAGACCGCGACCACGTCGGCCTTCCGGCGATGGCGGGAGAGGTGATCCAGGCAGGAGACGATGGCCGCACAGCCGGCCACGTTGTCCAGGGCCTTGGAGACGATACGGCCGCCGGCCAGGCGGAAGGGCGTCAGGTCCAGGTAGCCGAAGTCCCCGGGCTGGGTCCCGGCCGGAACCCTCATGCGGAAGCGTTTATCCTTGGAAGTCAGGCCGTTGCCGTCCAGGGCCCATGCGGTCCCGCGCCGTCCGGCCGCGCCGTCGGCCCAGAGGGCCAGGCGCAAGCCTTTCATGGGGAAGCCGGGCATCTGCCCGTTCCAGCGGGCCTCGGCCGTCCGACCAGCCACGGAGAGGATCTCGAAGCCGGGGTGGTCCATGTGGGCCAGGAAGGTGACGGGCTTCGCCTTCCCCCGGCGGTAGCGGGCCACCAGGTTGCCGGCCGCGTCCAGGTGCCAGGGGATGCGGACGGCGTCCAGGCGCTTCTGGAGCTCGGCGCGGACCCGGTGCTCGTGGAAGGGCGCGGTCGGCTGGCGGAGGATGCCCTCGAGGATTCCCAGGGTCCTCCCCCGCGGCGGGACGGGTATACTCGGCGCCACGGATGCCGAAGCGGACTTCATTGGGCTACTCCGACCGACACGCCCAGGCGGGCATCCGGGCCCGCCTGCCGGAGCTCGAGACCTGGCCCAACCAGTACCCGGACTACGAGATCGAGATCCATGGGCTCGAGTTCACCTCCATCTGTCCCAAGACCGGCCTGCCCGACTTCGGCACCCTGACCATCCGCTACACGCCCGGGCGGCACTGCCTGGAGCTGAAGTCGCTGAAACTCTACCTGTTGGCCTACCGCAATCTAGGGATTTTCTACGAGAACGTGGTCAACCGCGTTCTCAGGGACGTCGTGAAGGCCGCCAGGCCCAAGCGCTGTGTCGTGCGCGGGGAGTTCTCCAATCGGGGCGGGCTTCGCGCCAACGTAGAGGCCAGATGGCCGCGGACCCGCTGACCATCGCCGGCCGGGAGTTCTCCTCCCGCCTCTTCCTGGGCACGGGCAAGTTCCCCTCCGTCCAGGCCATGCAGGCCGCCGTGCAGGCCTCCGGCACCGAAGTGGTGACCGTCGCCCTGCGCCGCGTCGACCTGGATGCGCCCGAGGAACCCCTTCTCAAGGCGCTGGATGGCACGAAACTCCTCATCCTCCCCAACACCTCCGGGGCCCGGGACGCCGAGGAGGCCGTGCGCCTGGCCAAGCTGGCCCGGGCCGCGGGTCTCCCTAGCTGGGTGAAGCTCGAGGTCACCCCCGACCCCCGCACCCTCCTGCCCGATCCGGTGGAGACCCTCAAGGCCGCCGAGATCCTGGTCAAACTGGGCTTTACCGTCCTGCCCTACATCAACGCCGACCCCATCCTGGCCAAGCGCCTCCAGGACGCGGGCACCGCCACCGTCATGCCCCTGGCGGCCCCCATCGGCACGGCCAAAGGGCTGAGGACCCGGGACGCCCTGCAGATCATCATCGAACAGGCGACCGTCCCGGTTGTCGTGGACGCCGGCCTGGGCGCCCCCTCCCACGCCGCCGAGGCCATGGAGATGGGCGCCGACGCCGTCCTGGTGAACACCGCCATCGCCGTGGCCCGGGACCCGGCGGCCATGGCCGCGGCCTTCCGCAAGGGCACCGAGGCCGGCCGGGAGGCCTACCGCTCCGGGCTGGCGCCCGAGCGGGACCAGGCCGAGGCCTCCAGTCCCCTCAAGAACGTCCTGGGCCGGCGCGCGTGAGCCTGGAACGGTTCCGCACCCACCTCGATCCTTCCACCCCCCTCGGCCCCCTGGTCGCCGAGGCCCGGAGCCTGACGGTCCGGCGCTTCGGCCTCACCATGCAGCTCTTCGCCCCGCTCTACCTCTCGAACGCCTGCGTGAACACCTGCACCTACTGCGGCTTCTCCCGGCCCAACGCCATCGCCCGCCGCACCCTGAACGAGGCCGAGCTGGCCCGGGAGATGGACCACGTGGCGGCGGAGGGCTTCCGCCACATCCTCCTGGTCTCCGGAGAGGATCCCCGGGAGACCTCGCTGGCCTACCTGGAATCCGCCGTCCGCCTGGCCCACGGGCGCTTCGCCTCGGTCTCCATCGAAGTGGCCCCCCTGGACGAGACCGGCTATCGCAGGATGCTGAAGGCCGGCGCTGAGGGCGTGGTGGTCTACCAGGAGGCCTATGACCGCAGGGCCTATGCCGCCGTCCACACCTCCGGCCCCAAGAAGGACTACGACGCCAGGCTGAAGGCTCCGGAGATCGCCGCGAGGGCGGGGATGCGCCGCCTGGGCATCGGGGCCCTGCTGGGCTTGGCCCCCTGGCGCGAGGAGGCGATGGCCCTGGCGACGCACGCCCTCCGCCTCCAGAAGACGGCCTGGCAGTCCACCCTGACCCTCAGCCTGCCCCGCCTGAGGCCGGCGGCAGGAGGCTATGTCCCGGAACACCCGGTGTCCGACGAGGACCTGGTGCGCCTGGTCGCGGCGCTCAGGCTTCTCCTGCCCGATGCCGGCATCGTGCTGTCCACCCGGGAGGCGGCACCCCTGCGGGACCGTCTGGCCCTGGCGGGTGTCACGATGATGAGCGCGGGCTCGCGCACGGAGCCGGGCGGCTACGAGGAGCCTCAGAAGGCCGAAGGCCAGTTCGAGATCTCGGATGACCGCTCCCCCGCCGAGGTGGCGGCGCGGCTCAGGACCCTGGGCCTGGACCCGGTCTGGAAGGACTGGGACGCGGCGCTGGTGTAGAATCCGGTATGGCCTCCTGCGTCACCGCCAACGGCAAGCTCGTCGACATCCAGCCGGGGATCCCCCTGGACCACTTCCTGAAGCTCCAGGGCCTGGATCCCCTCTGGGTGGTCGTGGAGCTGAACGGGGAGCCCGTGGACCGGGCCAAGGTGGGCACCATCCGCCTGAACTGCGGGGACAAGCTGGAGATCGTGCGCGCCGTCGCCGGCGGCTAGCCCCTGCCCAATCTCCGGGCGACCTCGGCGTAGACCTCCTCATCCCTGCGGATCCCGATGCAGATGACCTGGACCACGACGCGGTCCCGCTCCACCCGGTAGACGATGCGGTAGTCTCCCACCCTCAGGCGGCGGAA
>JAHFOU010000294.1 GCA_023261525.1 Planctomycetota bacterium
TGCCCGGCTACGGCGTCTGGCTCTCCACCTTCCACAGCATGGGCGCCCGGGTCCTGCGCGCCCACGGCGACCGCCTGGGCTACGCCCCCGAGTTCACCATCTACGACCAGGGCGACAAGTTCAGCCTCCTGAAGCAGATCCTCAAGGACCTGGAGCTGGACACCGAGCAGTACACCCCCTCCCTCCTGGGCGAGCGCATCAGCCGGGCCAAGGACAGCCTGGTCGGGCCCCAGGCCTTTGGCGAAGAGGCGCCCGGGGATCCGGTCTCCGAGACCGCCGCCAAGGTCTACCGCGAGTACCAGAAGCGCCTCCTGGCCCAGAACGCCATGGATTTCGACGACCTCCTGATGAACATGCACCGCCTCTGGACCGAGCATCCCGACGTGCTCCAGGCCTACCGCGACCGCTTCACCCAGGTCCTGGTGGACGAATACCAGGACACCAACCGGGTCCAGTACCAGCTCATCCTCCTGCTGGCCGGCCAGCACCGCAACCTCTGCGCCACCGGGGATCCCGACCAGAGCATCTACACCTGGCGGGGCGCCGACCTGCGCAACATCCTGGACTTCCAGCGGGACTTCCCCGAGGCCGTGACCGTCCGCCTGGAGCAGAACTACCGGTCCACGAAGACCATCCTGGCGGCGGCCTCCTCCATGATCCGCCAGAACAAGCTCCGCATCGAGCGGGGCCTCTGGACCGAGAACGACCCGGGCGAGCGCATCGCCGTCTGGACCTGCGCGGACGAACGCGACGAGGCCGACCGCATTGCCGCCCACGCGGAACGTCTCCATGCCGCGGGTTCCCGCTGGTCCGACATCGCGGTCCTGTACCGCCAGAACGCCCTCTCCCGCTCCCTGGAACAGGCCATGCTCCGCCTCAGGATCCCCCACCAGATCGTCGGGGCCACGGCCTTCTACGACCGCCGGGAGATCAAGGACGCCCTGGCCTACGCGGTCCTGGCCGTCAATCCCAAGGCCGACGTGGCCCTCCAGCGCGTCGTGAACGTCCCGCCGAGGGGCATCGGCAAGACCACCCTGACCCACCTGTCCGCCGAGGGCGCCCGCAGCGGGGAGCCCATGGTCACGGTCTTCGCCCGGGCCACCGGGGTTCCCGGCCTGGCCCGCCGTTCGGCCGAGGCCGCCCAGTCCCTGGCCCGCCTCCTGGGCGAGCTCCAGGCCCTGGCGGGGGAAGGCAAGAGCGTCTCCTCCGTCTTGAGGAAGATCCTGGAGGCGACGGGCTACCTCAAGCACCTCGGCTCCCTGGAGCCCGGCGAGGCCCGGGAGCGCACGGCCAACGTCCTGGAGCTGGTCTCCGCGGCGGCGGAATACGACGCCGACCATCCCGAGGACGGCTCCCTCCTGGGCTTCCTGGAATCGGTGGCCCTGCTTTCGGACGCGGACACCCACGAGGCGGACGAGGACACGGTCTCCCTCATGACCCTGCATGCGGCCAAGGGCCTGGAGTTCCCCCACGTCTTCCTGGCAGGCCTGGAGGACGGTCTCCTGCCCCACGCGATGTCGAAGTCGGGCGACGAGGACCTGGAGGAGGAGCGCCGCCTCTTCTACGTGGGCCTGACGCGGGCCATGAAGCAGGTCGTCATCACCTGGGCCCAGGGCCGGGTGACCTACGGGCAGTACCAGGTCGGCAGGCCCTCCCCCTTCCTGGACGAGCTCCCCGCGGAGACCCTGGACGGCTACCCACCCAAGCCCCAGGACCTCCCGGCCCCCTCCTATGCCATCCAGCCGCGGCGGGAGCGCTGGGGCAGGCCCCAGCGGGACGACGAGACGGTCTTCGATCCTCCGCCCAGGGACTTCGACGACGCTCCCGTCGCCGTGGGAACGGGCCTGAAGGCCGGGGACCGGGTGCGCCACCCCACCTTCGGGGACGGCCGGGTGGAGGCCGTCTCGGGCTCCGGGCGGGACGCCCGGGTGAAGGTGAGCTTCCGGACCGGCGGGACCAAGACCCTGATCCTGGGCTACGCGAACCTGGAGAAGGTGGCGGAGTAGGCGCTACTCGCTCTCGCCGTCCTTCGCCTCCGGCGCCGCCTCCTCCTCCCCGTCCGAAGGCTTGGGCCTCTCCTTCTCGATCTGCTGGAAGAGGGACAGGAGGTGGCGCTCCTTGTCCACGCTCTCGTCGATGAAGAACTGCAGGTAGGGGTTGTAGCGCGTCTGGAGGCGCTTGCCGACCTCCGCCCGGATCTTCCCGGAGGCGTTCTTCAGGGCCGTCAGGGCCGAGCGGCCCTTGCCCTCGGTCCCGAACACCCGGATGTAGATCTTGGCGTGCTGGATGTCGTCCGAGACCTCCGCCCGGGTCACCGTGACGCCCTTGAGGCGGGGATCCGTCATCTCGGTCAGGAGGATGCTGGCGACCTCCTGACGGACGAACTCGGAGAGGCGGTCGCGGCGGCGCGGGGAGCTCACGGCCCTACCCCGCCGGGGCGGTCTCGAGCTTGCGCGCGACTTCCTCGATCCGGTAAGCCTGGAGGATGTCGTCGACCTTGAGGTCGTCGAAGTTGCGGACCTTGAGGCCGCACTCGAAGCCCTCCTTCACCTCGCGGGCGTCGTCCTTCACGCGCTTGAGGGAGTCCAGGTCCCCCTCGTGGATCTGGGTGCCGTCGCGCAGGATGCGGATCTTGCTGTTGCGCTTGATCACGCCCTTCTCGACCTTGCACCCGGCGATGGTGCCGATCTTGGAGATCTTGAAGAGCTGGAGGATGCGGGCCTCGCCGTCCACGACCTCGCGGGCCTCGGGGACCAGCATCCCCTCCATGGACTTCTTCAGGTCGTCGGTCAGGTTGTAGATGACCTGGTAGGTGCGGATCTCCACGCCCTTGAGGTCGGCCAGCTCGCGGATCTTGCGCTCGGGCAGGATGTGGAAGGCCAGCAGGACGGCGTCCGAGGCGTCGGCGAGCAGGACGTCGCCCTCGGTGATGGCGCCCACGCCGCTGTGCAGGATGCGGACCTTGACCTCGCCGGAGGGAAGGTCGGCGATGGCCTTGGTGAGCACCTCGAGGGAGCCCTTCACGTCGGCCTTGAGCACCACGCGCAGGCTGGCGATCTCGCCGGTCGTGGCCTGGGTGGTCTGGAAGAAGTTCTCCAGGGTGATGTGGCGCTTGGAGACGAGCTCGGCCTCGCGCATCTTGTGGGCGCGGGTCTCGGCGATCTCCTTGGCCTTGTTCGCGTCCTTCATGGCGATGAAGGGGTCGCCGGCCTCAGGGAGGGTGTTGAAGCCCGTGATCTCCACCGGGACCGCGGGGCCCGCCTCCTGGACGGTGCGGCCGCGGTCGTCGTGCATGGCGCGCACCTTGCAGATGCAGCGGCCGCAGAGCAGGGTGTCGCCCCGGCGCAGGGTGCCTTCCTGGACCAGGACGTGGGCCAGGACGCCGCGCCCCTCGGAGAGCTTGGCCTCCAGCACGGTGCCGCGGGCGGGCTTCTTGGGGTTGGCCTTCAGGTCCTTCAGTTCGGTGACGTAGGCGATGTGCTCCAGCAGGGAGTCCATCCCCAGCCCGGTGACGGCGGAGACCTGGACGACCTCGGCCTCGCCCCCCCACTCCT
>JAHFOU010000295.1 GCA_023261525.1 Planctomycetota bacterium
ACCGGCAACGCCGGCGGGGGGAACCTGGACGGCGCGGACCTGCTCAAGGCCAACTTCGATCCCAACACGCGATCGAACAAGGAGCTTCCGGACCAGATCCTCTTCCGCTGGCTGGACAAATCGGACCTGACGGCCTGGTCCACGGAGGGGAGCCTGGGGCCCACGGGGACCTACCGGATCTCCTGCGTGGGGCGCATCCTCGGGGCGGACCAACGCCTCCTGGCCGAGCGGACGGCCTCCGCCACGGTGGAGGCGTTTTCCCTCCTGCGCCAGACCACCCAGGCGGATTTCGTGGGAGGGCGGACCGGGCTCGACAGCTACCTCAGCCTCGCCGACCCCGCCTTCCGGACCTCGGGGATCTCCAACCCGTCCTGGAAGACCTGGGGAGCCCCGCAGGGGCTTGGTCTCATGACCTACCCCGATCCGCCCACGGCCCTGGCGGCGGGACGGGCCTCTGACCTGGACGGGGCGCTGGCCCTGGCCACGACGGAGGAGGCGCCCGGAGCGCCGGTCCTCTTCCTCCACCACTTCGACGACGCCTGGGATGCGGATGCGGGAGGGGACCCGGTCCGCAAGGGAGGGCCCGGGGCCTGCGCCGCCAGCCTCCAGACGGACCTGACCCAGGACGTCTGGCCCGATCCCGCCGTCGAGCCGAGCACCCTGTATCCGGACGGGATGCACCAGCAGTACCAGCGCAGCCCCGCCTTCCTGGCCAAGCCGAACCTGCCCGCCACGACCTGGAGCACGGATGTCGCACCCATCCCTTCCAACCACGGGGCCATGAGCTTCTGGATCAAGCCGCTCAAGCGCATGGTCGCCTTCGGAGGCTACTTGGAGCCCCAGGTCAGCTACGTGCGCGGGGCGACCCCGGCGACCCAGGTCCTGATCGTGGGCAGGGATCGGACCGACCAGTGGGGGGCCGTGCTGGAGAACCGGGGGACCCCGAACGGCATGGACGGCGTCAGCGGGGCCATCAGCGAGATCAACCGGAAGATGCGGCAGACGGAAGGGTTCAAATACCACTATCCCGGCCTCCGCTGGCAGCTCGAGACCGTCTTCTGGGATTCCACGGGGTCCCGGGGAGGCAACTGCGACATCGACTTCCTGCTCCAGGGCATCCTGCCCGAGTACCTCACCGGGGCCGCCAACAAGCCTGCGAACGGCTACGCGGCCTTCGTGACCTCCCCGCCCCCGGCCGAGGATCTCGTGGACGACACGACCTGCCTTGTGCTGGGCGGTCAGGACACCTTCAACCCCCAGAACACCTTCCTCTACTATGCCAATGCCGTCCTGGACGAGTTCGAGATCTGCGATTTCGGCCCTGCGCCGGACTCGAAACCCGCGAACGACGCCTGGGGCCTTCAACGCTACCGCGCGGGCCGGTACTACAAGGGCGAGGATGCGGTCTTCACCTCCGTGCCTCTTGCGCCGGAGCCAGGACGGACCGTCCGTCTGCTCTCCGCCTCCTGGACGGCCTATCTTCCCAAGGAGAGCCGCCAGGAATGCACCAACTGGCCGCCCACCCCGTTGACCGGGGTCGCTCGCGTGCTGGACGCCCGCCTGTCCCAGGCCTCCGTGGACCTCGTCCTGGTCCGTCCCGGATTCCCCGACCTCTCGATGAGCCAGGGGGCCGCGATCCGCGAATCCATGCCCTTCTTCCAGTACCGTGTGGGGCTCAAGACAGGGATCACCGATCCCCTGGCCACGCCCGCCCTGGAGACGCCCGTTTTCGACGACATCACCTTCGTGTGGCAGGGGACGGGGGGGCCGCGCATCCGCGGCTGGGAGTAGCGTTTACTTTCCGTTCGGGTTCGCTACAATCCCTCTCCAACACCGGGGAGGAAATCGCGATGCGGAACGTCTTGAGGATCTCGGGGGCCTGCCTGTCGGCCGCCCTGCTGGCCGGTTGCCTGGATGACTCGGCGCGCATCGAGCGCCAGCGCAGGCTGGCCGAGGAGCAGCGCGCCCGCCAGGACATGGAGGAGAGCCTCCATCGCCTGGAGGCCACCTGCCAGGGCCTGGAGCGCGCCCTGGACGAGTCGAGGGACGAGACCTCCCTGGACCGCCAGCGCCTGGCCCGCCTCGAGCAGGAGGTCCGCGACCTCCCGTCCCGCCTGGCCGTCAAGCGCGAGGCCCCCAAGGCCGCCGAGCCCAAGCACGCCAAGACGGTGGAGGTCAAGTCCGACGCCGCCGACCTTGCCCGCATCCAGACCGCCCTGAAGCGCGCCGGGTTCGATCCCGGCACCGCCGACGGGAAGATGGGCGCCAAGACCCTCAAGGCCCTGGAGTCCTTCCAGAAGTCGAACGGCCTCAAGCCCGACGGGGTGGTCGGCGCCCAGACCCTGGCCAAGCTCAAGCCCTTCCTGGCCGAGCCCGAGGCAGCGGAGCCCACGCCGGCCGAGTGATGCGCCGTCTCGCCCTGGCGGCCCTGTTGCTCCCCGGCTGTCTCCAGACGGGGGCGCCCGCCAACCCCGCCCAGGCGGCCATCCATGGCGCCCTGGACCGGGTCTATCCGGCCCTGGTCATGGTCAGCGCCCGCTGGGACGTCTACGCGAACGGCGCCAAGCAGCGCACCGGGGGGACGGGGAGCGGCACCATCATCGATCCCGTCGGCCATGTCCTGACCAACTTCCACGTGGCCGGCAAGGCCGACGTGATCCGCTGCCAGCTCTACAACAAGGAGTTCGTCTCCGCCCGCCTCGTGGGGGCCGATCCCTGGACCGACCTAGCCCTGCTCCAGCTGGACACGGAGGAGCTGGCCCGCAAGGCGCCCGGGGCCTCCTGGGCCTCCCTGGGGCATTCGGAAGGCGTCCAGGTCGGCGACCTGGTCCTGGCCATGGGCGCCCCGCTCAACCAGGCCCGCAGCGTCAGCCTGGGGGTGGTCAGCAACACCGACCGCGTCCTCGGCGAGGCCACCCGCCTTCCCACGGGGGAGGAGACCGGGGATTTCAATACCTGGATCCAGACGGATGCCTCCATCAACCCCGGCAACTCGGGCGGCCCCCTGGTCAACATGGAGGGACGGGTGGTCGGCATCAACTCCCGCAAGCAGACGAACGCGGACGGGATCGGCTTCGCGGTCCCGGTGGACATCGCCCGGGACGTGGTCTACCAGATCATGTCCCAGGGCCGGGTGAGGCGCTCCTGGCTGGGGCTCAACTTCCAGGCGACCCAGGACCTGGAGCAGTCCTCCGGGGAGGACCTGAAGGGGGCCCTGATCCGTTCCGTCGATGCGGGCTCCCCCGCGGCCGAGTCCGGGATCCGGACGGGGGACCTCCTGGTCCGCCTGGGCGGCCTTCCGGTGGCGGGGCGCTACACTGAGGAGCTGTTCGACCTGCGCCGGAGCATCGCATCCCTTCCCGTCGGCCAGGAGGTCGAGCTCGCTGTGCGCCGGGCCGGGCAGGAGATCCACCTGAGGATGCGCACGAGGGAGCTGGGCGCCAGCGTGGGGGAGGACAAGGTCTATCCCCGTTGGGGCCTGACGGTGAAACAGGTCACCGACCGGATGTGCCAGGAGATGAACCTCCCGGACAGCCGCGGCCTTCTCG
>JAHFOU010000296.1:0-2382 GCA_023261525.1 Planctomycetota bacterium
TCCCGCCCAGCTTCCCCAGGCCCGCCACCATCCAATAGAGCAGCGGCGGCTTCTCCGGATAGGGTGCGCCGTTTCGGGTCGGCACGATCCAGTCCCCGCCCTGCAGCATCTCGCGGGAAATCAGGGCGAAGTCCGGCTCGTCTGGCTCCCCGAAGTCGCGGGACCCAAGGCCCCAGAGGAAAAGCGCGGCGCCCAGGAGGGCCAGGAGGGTCAGGTCGCGGCGCCGGGAGGCTCCGTTCATCCCCGGCATCCTACCCCGGAAAGGATGACGCCCGGATGACCACGGGATGAACGTTTCGTCATCCGGGAAGGTGCAGGAGGAAGCGGCTCCCCTCCCCAATCCGGCTTTCCACCGAGACGCGGCCCCCATGGACCTTTGCCACCCACGCCACGAAGGCCAATCCGAGCCCGCTGCCTTCTCCCTTGGGTCCCCCCGGCACGCGGTAGAACCGCTCGAAGAGGCGCTCCTGGTGTTCGGGCGCGATGCCGGGCCCCGTATCGGAGACCGTGAGACGGATCCCCTCCGGCACCCGCGCAGCCTCCAGGCGGACTTCGCCCGACACCGTATGGCGGACGGCATTCTCCAGCAGGTTGGCCAGGGCCTGCCTCAGACGCACGACGTCCCCATGGATGGCAAGCCCCGGAGGGACCTCCACCAGAAGGCGCAGCCCCTTCTCCTCCGCCAGCGGCCCGAAGGCCTCCGCCAGCTCCCGGCCCATCCGGTCCGTATCCACCGGCCCCAGGGTCAGGCGCTCCTGGCCCGCATCCGCCCGGGACAGGAACAGCAGATGGTTCACCAGGTAGGTCAGGCGCTGCACCTCCTCGAGCGCGGAGGCCAGCACCTCCCGGTACGCCTCGGGTTGCCGGGGAGCGCCCAGGGCCACCTGGATCTCCCCGCTCAAGGCGGTCAGCGGCGTGCGCAGCGCATGGGCCACGTCAGCCGCGAAGGCCGACTCGCGCCGGTAGGCCTCCTCCAGGGGACCGAAGATGCGGGCCGAGGCCCACCAGGCCACGGCGAAGGAGAGCCCGGCGCTGCCCAGGGTCACCCAGAGCACCAGCAGCTGGCGGTCCCGCAGGCGCCGCTGGTAGGTCTTGAGATACATCGTCGTGAGCAGGGATACGGGCCGGCCCTGCCACTGGGCCGAAACCACCATGCCCCGGAAGTCATACCCCACCCCGATGCCCGGCATGGTCCGGGGGTCCTCGCGGGCCCCGCCCAGGTCCACGGCCCCGGTCAGGTCGCGCAGATGACCGACGCGGAGTCCCTCCCCTTGGACCTCGACCGACATCAGGGAGCCCGGAGGACCGATCAGGGCCTCCAGGGCGGCCGCGGCGGCGGCGCGATCCGGTGTTCCCCTGAGGATCTCCGCCGCCCGCGCGGACACCCGCCTCAAGTCCCCGTCGATCTCGCGCTTGAGATACCCCTTCACGCTGGCATAAAGCACCCCGGAGGCCAGCAGGACGAGGGCCGCGGCGGCGCCCGCCACCATCGCCGTCCACCTCAGGCGGCGGTTAGGCGTGCCGGAGGACATAGCCGATCCCCTTCACCGTATGGAGGAGGCTCGGCGCCCCCTCAGGCTCCACCTTCCGCCTCAAGCGCCGGACGTGGACATCGATCACGTTGGAGAAGGTCTCGAAGGCGTCGTCCCACAGGCGCTCCGAGATCACCGACCGGGAGAGCACCTCCCCCGGCGCGCGCAGGAAAAGCTCCAGGAGGGCGAACTCCTTGGGGGTCAGCTTGAGATCCCGGCCGGCGCGGGCCGCGCGACGGGAGGCCAGGTCCATCTCGAGATCCTCGAAGGCCAGGCGCGTGCCCTCGGCCGCCGTCCCGCGGCGCAGGAGCGCCCGCAGGCGCGCCAGGAGCTCCGCCATCTGGAAGGGCTTGGGCAGGTAGTCGTCGGCCCCCGCGTCCAGGCCCTTCACGCGATTCCCCACCCCGTCACGGGCCGTCAGGATGAGGACCGGGGTGGCCCGGCGGGCGGCGCGCAGGGCGCGCAGGATCTCCAGGCCGTCCTTCCCCGGCAGGGCCAGGTCCAGGACCACGGCGCTCACGGCGGTCCGGAGCGCCTGGTGCAGGCCCGTCTCGCCGTCGGCGGCCAGGTCCACGGCATAGCCCGCCTCCCGCAGGCCCTGTCCCAGGAAGCGGCGGATCTTGGGGTCGTCCTCCACCACGAGGATGCGCATCAGAGCCGGCTCCGCATCCAGAGCGCCGCGGCGCACAAGACCGCCGCGGCAATAAAGAAAAGCGGACGGGTCCCGATGGCCGCCGCCAGGCAGCCTCCCATCATCGGGCCCACCACGTTGGCCAGCTGGAAGCTCGAGAGGGCCAGGCCGTAGGCCCCTCCCCTCCGCCCGACCCCGGAGAGGCGCCCCACGTGGGCG
>JAHFOU010000296.1:2392-3544 GCA_023261525.1 Planctomycetota bacterium
ACGGTCCCCGAGGCCACGGCGCCCTGCAGGAACCTCAGCCACAGGAAGCTGTCGGACGCCCGCGCCAGGCCCAGGGGCACGAAGGTCAGTGCCGTGAGCAGGGTCGTGAGCGAGATCACCCGGCCGGCCCCGGCCCGGTCGGTCCATGCCCCCCAGAACCGGGAGAAGAGGATCTGGCCCAGGGCGGCGGCCGAGAACGCGTAGCCGGTCACCTCCAGCATGCGGCCGGGCGCAAGGCCGGAGAAGCCCTCGACGTGCAACCTCAGCACCGGATGGACCAGGGTGTTGGCCACCTGCACCAGGAAGAGGCCGACCATAAGGACCAGAAGCCCCTCGGTGGCGAGGTTCAGGCGGGCGTCTACCCAGGCGGCCTTCAGGGCATTCCAGGGACGGCGGCGGTCCAGGGGGTTCTCGGGCTCCGGCAGGGCCCCCTCCGAGGCGATGGCCGCCACCAGGAACGTGGCGACCGCGGCGGTCCAGGCGCACCAGAGGAAGGCCAGGTGGGGACCGCCGTGTGCCCCGATCCAGGCTCCCACCGCGGGGCCGACCACGGTCCCGGCCACCAGGGAGGCCTGGGAGATGGCCGTCACCCGGCCCTGACGGTCCGGGGGCGCCCCTTCGGTGACCAGGGTCAAGGCCGGCGCGATGAACCCGGCGAAGCCGCCCTGGCCGAACCTCAGCAGGAGCAGCGGCCAGGGGGTCAGCCACCAGCCGGAAAGCCCAAGCCAGCCCCGGACGGCCGGGGAGGTGACGGCCCCCATCATGCCCACGAAGACGGCGATGGCTATGAGCGAGCGGATCACCATCAGCTTGCGGCCGAAGCGATCCCCCAGGGCTCCCCAGATCGGACCCATCAGGGCCGCGGTGAGGGGGGCCGCGGCGGTGAGGACCCCGGCCCAGATCTTGAGCGAGCCATCCCCCGAGATCCCCATCTCCCGCAGGACGTCGGGAAAGAACGGGATGAAGGCCGACATCCCCACCATCGTGACGAAGTTCGCGACGGCGACGACCCAGAGGTTGCGGCGCCAGGGCTGCATGGCTGGCCGGGATTGTATAGGATACCGTCCCGATGCCGCGCCTGGTCCTCTTCGACATCGACGGAACCCTGGTGTCCTCCACGGGGGGGATCGGCCGCCGGGCCATCTCCCGCGC
>JAHFOU010000028.1 GCA_023261525.1 Planctomycetota bacterium
GAGCCCGCGGTGATGTGGAGGTCGGAGCCGCCGCGCTCCAACAGGATCCTCAAGAGCTCTTCGATCGAGACCATGTCTGTCCTCCCCTCAGGCGGCCGGGACGCGGCCCAGGCCCGTCCCGAACCACACCAGGATGTCGTTGCGCCAGAGCATCACCAAGAATGCGGCCAGGGCCAGGAAAGGCCCATACGCGATGTAGGGGTCCCGGGAGACCAGCATGCGCACCAGGCCCGCCGTCGCCCCGAAGACCGGGGCGATGAAGAAGACCAGCACCGCCGCCTGCCAGCCCATCAACCCCCCGACAGCGGCCATGAACTTCAGGTCCCCCCCTCCCACCACCTCCTGGGTCGGATCCCAGGCCGTCCCCTTGAGGCGGGCCTTGACCCTCAGGTAGAGCATGCCCAGGGCGTGCATGGCATAGATGCTCCCCGCGCCCACGACGGCCCCCGCCAGCGAGGCGGTCAAGGCTTCCGTGCGGGAGGAGGCTTCCGGGGCCAGGATGGGCCAGGCCCTGAGGTGGAGCGCCGGCATCAGCCCCGAAAGCAGGACCGCGACGGCCGTCCCGCCCAGGGAGAGCCCGTCCGGGATGATGCGGAAGTCCAGGTCGATGAAGGTGATGATCACGAGCGCAACCGAGACCCCCATGGCCACCAGGGTCCGCGGCAGGTCCGGCAGGAAGCGCCAGGCGCAGAGGGCGAAGAGGGTCCCGGTCAGGAATTCCACGAAGGGGTACCGGAACGGGATGGAAGCCTTGCAGGCGCGGCAACGCCCGTTCAGGAAGGCATAGGAAAGCAGGGGCACGTTGTCGTACCAGGCGATGCCGGCGCGGCAGGAGGGGCAGAAGGAGCGGGGCTTCGCGACGGAATGGCCCTCGGGGAGGATCTCCTCGTCCTTCAACCCCAGCTCCGCCTGGTTCTCGCGCTTGCGGGGGATGCGGTAGATGCAGACGTTGGCGAAGGATCCGACGATGGCGCCGAAGGCGAAAGCCACCCCGAGAAGAGCCGAGGGGTCGAGTCGGGTGGCCATGGAGAGCCCAGTGTAGCAGATGGTTCCGGACGCGGATAGAATCCCCGGGCGTGAGGGTCCTGGTCACCGGCGGCGCGGGTTTCATCGGCTCCCATCTGGTGGAGGCTTCCCTCGCCCAGGGCTTCGAGGTCCGCGTCCTCGACAGCCTCGTCACCGGGCACCTGGCCAACCTGGCCCCCTTCCAGAAGCGCATCGTCCTGCAGAAGGGCGACGTGCGCTCGCTGGAGGACTGCGACCGGGCCGTGCGCGGGTGCGACACGGTCTTCCACCTGGCGGCCCTCCCGTCGGTCCAGCGCTCGGTCGAGGACCCCTCGGGCTCCCACGCGGTCAACTGCACGGGCACTGTGAACATCCTGGAATCCGCCCGGGCCCGCGGCGTCCGCCGCGTGGTCTACGCCTCCTCCTCGTCCATCTACGGGGACTCCCCCGAACTCCCGAAGCGGGAGGACCAGCCTCCCCGCCCCCTCTCGCCGTACGCGGCCTCCAAGCTGGCGGGGGAGCTCTACGGACGCGCCTTCTCCGCCTCCATGGGCCTGGAGTTCGTGGCCATGCGCTTCTTCAACATCTTCGGGCCCCGCCAGGACCCGGACTCGCCCTATGCGGCCGTGGTCCCCATCTTCATCCACGCCCTCAGGACCGGAAAGGCCCCCACCATCTACGGCGACGGGGAGCAGACGAGGGACTTCACCTACGTCACGAACGTGGCGGAGGCCCTCCTGGTGGCCGCCCAGGCCCCGGCGGACAAGGCCAGCGGGAAGGTCTTCAACGTCGCCTGCGGGGGACGGACCTCCCTGAACACCATCTATGAAACGCTCCAGAGCCTGTCCGGAACCCGCCTTCCGGCCGTGTACGCCGCGGCCAGGACGGGGGACGTGCGCCACTCCCAGGCGGACATCTCGGCGGCCAAGGCCGCCCTGGGCTGGACGCCCCGCGTCGGCCTGGAGGAGGGCCTGCGCCTGACCCTGGCCGCCCCCGCGGCGACGGCCTAGGCTTCCGCGCCCTTCGAGAGCACGAGCTTCAGGGCCTGGGCGGCGACCTGGGCCTGCTTCAGCTCCTTGGCATCCAGCCAGAGCCCGTGGGCGTCGCAACGGTCCAGGGGAATCAGCCGCGCAGCGTTGTGGCGCACCTTGCCCATGGACTTCCCGCAGCGCGGGCAGGGAAGAAGCGGCTCCGGCTTGGCTTTCGGCGTGTTCGCCTCGTGGACCAGCCCCTTGAGGGCGGCGTCCGTCTCCTCCTCGGTGAACCTCAGCGTGTGGAGGGATCTCGACAGGAGCTGGGAGAACTCCCCCTTGTCCAGCCAGGTCCCCCAGCAGGTGGGGCAGCGGTCGACCTCGACGCCGTCCGTCTTCTCGGTCTTCAGGTCCACGCTACAGCGGGGGCAGATCATGGATGGACTCCTTTCGGGATGGAGGGAAGGCGGGCCAGGGAAAGGTCGTCAAAATGGGTCACGCTGTCGGCCTTGGTCCAGAGCCCGACCCGCCCGGAAGGCCAGGCGGGCTCGGTCCCCGCGGTCATGCGGTGGGTCAGGAGCGTCTTCCCGTCCAGGGCGCATTCCAGGAGGTCCCCGGCCCGGGCCACCCGCAGGCTGTGCCAGGTTCCCAGCGCGGGCGGGGTCATGTCGACGCTCTCCAGGGTGACGCGGCGGTTGGCCTGGACCACGTAGAGGCGGAAGTTGCCCTCCAGGGCGTTGGCGCGGCAGAGGTAGTAGTTCTCCGCGTCCTGGGCCAGGACGACGAGCCCGCCCGAGGCGTCCTCCTTCCCGGAGACGGGCTTGAAACGGATCTCGGCGCAGAAATCCCCGCCCCAGGACCCCTCCCTCAGGGCCACGGCCCAATCGCGGACGGTGGCATCCTGACGCAGGACGGCGGGGCCTCGCGCCGCGGAGGCGTCCTCGGCCACGATCCAATGCCCCTTACCGAACGTCCACCCGGAGGGGGCCTCCCCGGGCTTGCCTTCGAAGCTGTCCAGGGCCATGTCGGGCCCCGAGGAGACCTGGGGGACGGCGGGAGCGGGCACTGCGGCAACAGGGCGGGAAGGCTTGGGCTCCTCCTCCCCGCAACCGGACAGCAGAAGCACCGGAACCAGCCAGAGGGTGCGCACGCGCCCAGGATGATAGCGCGCTTGAGCAGGACGGGAAACCCCTTATGCTGGCACGGGTGATCGGGCTTTCCCTTCCGTGGTGGACCGTCCTGCCCTTCGTGGCCCTGCTGGCGGCCATCGCCCTGGGTCCCCTGGCGGCCCCGGGCTGGTGGCGGCGGCGCCACGGCTGGGTAAGCCTCGGCTTCGGAGCCCCCGTCTGCCTCTACCTCCTCTCCCGGGATGCCGCGTCCTGGGGACCGGCCTATCTCCAGACGGCCAGGGACTACCTCTCCTTCCTGGCCCTGCTCTTCGCCCTCTTCGTGATCTCGGGAGGGGTACTCCTGAGAGGACACTTGGCCGGAACCCCTGCCGTGAACGCCGCCCTCCTGGGCACCGGCGCCCTCCTGGCCAGCCTCGTGGGGACCACCGGGGCCTCCATGCTCCTCCTCCGCCCCCTCCTGCAGGCCAATCGCAGGCGGATCCACCGCGCCCACACCGTGGTCTTCTTCATCTTCCTGGTGTCCAACGCGGGCGGCTGCCTAACCCCCCTGGGCGACCCTCCGCTCTTCCTGGGTTACCTGAGGGGGGTCCCCTTCGAATGGACCTTCCTCCTGCTCAAACCCTGGGCCTTCACCTGCGGGACCCTCCTGGGCATCTACCTCGTCCTGGAGGCCCTGATGTTCCGCAGGGAAGCCCCGGTGTCGGAGGCCTCGGGCCTTCACGATCCCCTGGGCCTGGACGGTGGGATCAACCTGCTCCTGCTGGGGGGCGTCGTGGGCGCCTCGGTCCTGGCCGGACGCCTGCGCTGGCCCTTCGGGGTGCAGGAAGCCCTCCTGCTGGCCCTGGCCGGCCTGTCCTGGAAGCTCACGCCGAAACGCCTGCGGGAGGCCAACGCCTTCCGCTTCCATCCCATCGTGGAGGTCGGGGTGCTCTTTGCCGGCATCTTCGCGGCCATGGTCCCCGCCCTGGCCCTGCTGGAGGCCGCACCCCAGCGCTGGCCGGAGCTCCAGCCGACCCAGCCCTGGCAGTACTTCTGGGCCACGGGCCTGCTCTCCAGCATCCTGGACAACGCCCCGACCTACCTGAGCTTCACGGCCCTGGCCTCCGGATCCCTGGGCGTCAACCCGGGCCATCTCGGCAGCCTCTTGGCACTCCCCGCGGGCCCCGCCCTCCTGGAAGCCATCTCCCTGGGCGCCGTCTTCTTCGGCGCCATGACCTACCTCGGCAACGGGCCCAACCTCTTGGTGAAGGCCGTCGCCGAGGAGGCCGGCGTGCCCATGCCCTCCTTCCTGGGCTACCTGGCCTGGTCCGTAACGATCCTGGTCCCGGTCTTCCTCGCGGTCACCTGGATCTTCCTGTGAACCGGCCCGCCGCCGCCCGCCCCGGCTTCCCCGGCCGCATCGTTTGCCTCACCGAGGAGACCACCGAGACCCTGTACCGCTTCGGCGCCGGGGACCTGGTGGTGGGCATCTCGGCCTACACCGTGCGCCCCCCGGAGGCCCGGGACAAGCCCAAGGTCTCGGCCTTCATCTCCGCGCAGTACGACAGGATCCTGGCCCTCCAGCCGGATCTGGTCCTGGCCTTCAGCGACCTCCAGGCCGACATCTCCCGCGATCTGGTGAAGCGCGGCGTGGCCGTCTTCACCTTCAACCAGCGCTCCGTGGCCGAGATCCTCTCCACCGTCCGGGTCCTGGGCGGCATCGTGGGCTATCACGAGGAGGCCGCGCGCCTGGCCCGGGAGCTGGAGGCCGGACTGGACCTCGTCCGCGAGCAGGCGGCGAGGCTTCCGAGGCGCCCCAGGGTCTATTTCGAGGAGTGGGACGACCCCCTCATCTCCGGCATCCGCTGGGTCTCGGAGCTGGTCGAGATCGCGGGCGGCGAGGATCTCTTCCCGGAATACCGGGACCAGTCCCTGGCCACGGGCCGCATGCCGGCCGCGGAAGAGGTGGTGCGCCGGGACCCCGAACTCATCCTGGCCTCCTGGTGCGGGAAGAAGCTGAAGCCGGAGCTGATCGCCGGGCGGCCGGGGTTCGCCGGGACCACCGCGGTGAAGGCGGGACGCATCCGCGAGGTCCCGAGCGAGATCATCCTCCAGCCGGGCCCGGCTTGCCTGACCGATGGGCTGGAGGCCCTCCGGAGGCATATCGCCGAGGCGGTCCGAGACTAGGGAAGTCCCGTCTCCGGGGGCTCGCCCATCATCCCATTCCCCCCCTTCAGGGCGGCCGCGGCCGCCGCACGGACCGTGGGCGATGGATCCTGGGCCGCGATCCCCTGCAAGGCCTCCCGGCCCTCCCTGCCTCCTTGGAGGAGCTGGGCGACCGTCCCCATCCTCTCCTCCTCCGGAAGGCGATGGAAGACCTGCAGGAGGCTCTGGACGGCCCCGGGGCGGTCCACCTGGCAGAGCGCCTGGAAGGCTGTGGCCCGGATATTCTGGGAAGGGGAGGACGCCACCAGGCTCCGGAAGGATTCGGCATTCTCCCGGGCCCATTTGTGGTCCATGGAGGCCAGGGAGCCCAGGCTCAGGCTCAGCTCCTCCGAGAGCCTGCCCGCCCTCATCTGCTCCGAGATGATGCCCCGGGCCCGCACATCCCCCTGGAAGGCCATCTGCTGGAGCAGGGCGGGTTGGAGGGCGGGGTCCGCATCGTACAGTCTCCAGACCGCTTCCTTGGCGGCCGGATTCTGGCGGGAGGCGGCGACAACCCCCCGGAGAATGGACTGCCGATCCTGCTCGTTGAGGCCGGACTCCCTCAATTTGGCCAGGATGCGGTCCAGGTTCTCCGGTTTGGCGGCCAGCCCCTGGAGGGCCATGGACCTCTCCTGAGGGTCCTCGGACTTCTCCGCAAGCTCCCAAAGCAGGGGGCCCGCGTCCTTCATCTGCATGAGGGAGGACAGGATCATCATCCGGGCCTGCTCGTCCTGGCTCTTATCCAAGATGCGCTTGAGGGAGGCGAGGGCCTCGGGCCCCCCCATCTGGGCGAGGGCCTGGGGAATGGCCCAGGCCATCCGCTGCCCGCTCTCCAAGGCCAGCTTCTCCACTTCCGGCAGGACCTCGGCCGCCTTGAGCTTCCCCAGGAGGAGGGTCGCCGCCAGATAGGAGGCCATGCTCTCGCGTCCGTCCCCCGCACCCTCCCCCTTCTTGAGCAGGGCCAGCAGGGTGTGGACCTGCGTCTCCCGGGGGAGGGCGCTTTTGGCCCCCATCTGCCAGAGCTGGAGCGCGAAGTCCGTGGCCCCGTCCGGCTCCCCGGGCTTGGACAACAGGGCGTCCATCAGCCCCCCGAGCTTGGGGGCCCGGGGCAGGAAGGCCGCATAGAACTCCTGGACGGCCTCCATGTTGGCCGGGTCCTGCATGAAGGCCGGGTCCTCCTGCATGCTCACCAGATCCGGGATCAGGGCCATCAACCCCGCATAGGCCGGCTCCCCGGCATCCAACAGGGCGAGAAAGGGCTCGGAGAAGGCCCGGAAGTCCTTGGCCTTCAGCCCGTCACGGGCCTGGGCCAATAGCCTCTCCACATCCTGGGGTTTGACCGCCGTCGTCGCAGGAACGGGGGCCGTTCCTCCGGAGGGGGCTTGACCCGCCTTCAGGCGGGCGATCTCCTGACGGAGCGCCTGGATCTCGGCGGAGGGCGTCTGGGACGAAGCCTCCGGCTTCCCCTCCACCGCCGCGGCAACCGGGGCGGCGGGAGAGCCCTCCGGTTGATGGGACCGCTCCCAGAATGCTCCCCCGGCGGCGGCCAGCGCCAGGGTCAGGGCCCAGCAGGCGATCAGCTTGACGTTCATGAAGTCCTCCTGGAATGCCGTAGCGGGCGAGTATACCCGTGGGAGATCACAGGACCGCGTCAGCCTTGGCCGCCAGGATGAAGTCGCTCTGTGTCAGCCCCCCGATCTTGTGGGTCCAGATCGAAAGCCTGAGGGTCCGGAAGCCCACCTGCATCTCGGGGTGATGCCCTTCCATTTCCGCGAGGGTCGCCACCCGGTTCAGGAAGGCGATGTTGTCCCGGAAGGAGGGGAAGCGGTACTCCTTCTCCAGCCGACCTCCAGCAAGACTCCAGCCCCCTGAGAGCTTGGCGAGAAGTTCCAAGGCCTCCCGCTCCGCGAGCGGGGGGACTCCCCTCCGGCAAGGGACACAATGCTGTTGGGCCAGGTCGTTCATGCCGGGCATTGTACCAGACAATTTTTGTCAGTGCCGGATTCCGTTGCCAATCCTTGGCAGAACCAGCTATGTACATATTCAATCCATATTCATAACATATTGTAGATTATAGCGTTATGTCTATACGAATGAAACACACCATCATGGAACCGCTCTTGCTTAGTCCCTCTTGGCTTCATTCACGAAAGGAGACTTCCATGAAGATCGCAAAGAGAGGTTTCACCCTGGTCGAAATGATGATCGTGCTGGTCATCATCGGCATCATCGCCGCCTTCGCCATCCCCAGCATGCTGGAATCCAGGACTTCCGCCAACGAGTCGGGCGCGGAAAAGGCCCTGAGGACCATCGTGGACGCCGAGGCCACCTTCTATAAGACCGACTATGACATGGACGGGAAGGACTACTCCTACGACCTGGCCAACCTGCACGACCAGGCCGACGCCAACGGCAACCCGATCGCCCTGATCGACCCCGTGCTCAAGACCGGCACCAAGGAAGGCTACCTGTTCGGGGTCTGCACGACCTACAACGCCGCCGGCGACAACGACAAGCGCGGCTTCGCCTACTACGCGGTGCCCGAGGTCTACAAGCAGACCGGCCGCAAGACCTACGTGATCAACAGCGAAGGGATCATGTATTACAAGGACACCGGCAACAACAACGTGATCGGCGCCTGGCCCGACCCCATCAACGACGCGACCTGGGTGAAGGCCGGCTCCTAACGGAGCGCTGACCGGATCGACCACAGGGGCCGCCCTCGGGCGGCCCCTGTCTTTTTAAGGGCGGGCGCGGGGAGGCCCGCTAGAATGCGCGCATGAAGGGGATCCCGAGCCGCCTGAGCGCCCTGATCGCCGCCCTCACGGTCCTGGGGCTGGTCGGGGCCTTCCTGCTCCCCCGGCGCTTCCAGGACAACCGGGACCGCAACGAATCCCTCGCCGTGCGGGCCCTCCTGGCCCTGGCCAAGGGCGAGGCCGTCTACCACGAGGCGTCCGGAAGCTACCTGGGGGACCTGGCCGCCCTCTCGGACGCCATGGCGGCCCATGCCGAGGCCTTCGCGGACCTGCCCCACTCGGGCCGGAAGGCCGGGTACCGCTTCGGCGGCGTGGAGATCGACGAGACGGGACGCCCCCTTCCCCGCGGACGGCGCTTCGCCTACTACGCCGTCCCCGAAACCTACCACGTCACGGGGGTCCGGACCTTGCTGGTGGATCCGGAGGGCCTGGTCTATGCCAAGGATGCCGGCTCCAGCCTGCCCCCTACCGCCTGGCCGGCTTCCGACCCGACCGCGGCGGGCTGGGTCATCCTCGGGAGGTAGGGGCCCCTACCCTTTGAGTTTCTTGAATTCCTCGGTGAGGCGGGGCAGGACCTCGAACGCGTCCCCCACGATGCCGTAGTCCGCCACCTTGAAGATCGGGGCATCCGGGTCCTTGTTGATGGCCACGATGACCCGCGAGGAGGACATCCCGGCCAGGTGCTGGATGGCCCCCGAGACCCCGCAGGCGATGTAGAGCGAAGGGGAGACGGTCTTGCCGGTCTGGCCCACCTGCTCGGCGTGCGGCCTCCACCCCGCGTCCACCACCGCGCGCGAGGCGCCCGTCGCCGCGCCCAAGGCCGCCGCCAGGCCCTCGATCAGGCCCCAGTGCTCGGGACCCTTCATCCCACGGCCCCCGGTGACCACGATGTCGGCCTCGGTGAGGTCCACCTTGGCCGAGGCGGCCAGGACCAGGGACTGCACCGCGTCCCGCAGGGCCCCGGGATCGGAGGTCACGGCCTCCACCACGGCGGAGCGGCCCGGCTGGGCGCTCGGCGCGGTGAAGACGTTGGGCCTGAGGCTGGCCATGGCGGGCGAGGCGGCGAAGCCGACCTTGAGCTGGGCCTTGCCCGCGTAGACGGGACGGGTGGCCGCGAAGCCCGAGCCGCCCGCGCCCGCCTCCAGGGCCGTGCAGTCCGAGGCCAATCCCACGCCGAGAACGGCGGCCACCCTGGGCGCGAGGTCCTTGCCCATGGCCGAGGCGGGGAAGAGGACCAGGTCGGGCTTGGCCAGGGCCGCTTCGGCGGCGAGCAGGCGGGCATAGGCCTCGCCGGAGTAGGGCGCCAGGGAAGGGTGCTGGAGGGCCCGGACGCGGTCGGCGCCCAGGGGCCCCAGCGCGGCGCCGAGGGTGGCGGCGATGTCGTGGCCGATCAGGACGGCCACCACCTCCCCGCTCCCGCCTCCGTCGGCCAGGCGGCGCGCGGCGCCCAGGACCTCGCCCGCCGTGCGCTTGAGGACGCCTCCCCGCTGTTCCACAAAGGCCAGGATCTTCGGCATCAGACGACCTTGGCCTCCTCGTGAAGGGCCTTCACCAGGAGGGGCGCGGCGTCCGGCCCCTGCCCGACGATGCGGCCGGCCTTCCGGCCCGGGGGCAGGGCCAGGCCCAGGACGGTGAGACGGGGCGCGGCGGACGCAAGGGCCTTCTCCTCCAGAGGCTTCTTCTTGGCCTTCATGATGTTGGGCAGGGAGGCGAAGCGGGGGGTGTTCAGCCCCTTCTGGCAGGTGATGACGGCCGGCAGGGGGACCTCCACCACCTCATGCCCACCCTCGACCTGGCGATGGGCCAGGGCCTTGCCGTCCTTCAGCTCCAGCTTGGTCACCACGGACACCAGGGTCCAGCCCAGGGCCTGGGCCAGGTAGGCCGGCACCTGGAGGCCGTCGTCGTCGATGGCCTGCTTGCCCGTCAGGCAGAGGTCGGCGCCCAGCTCCTTCAGGGCCCCCGCCAGGGCGGACGCCGCGGAAGAGGCGTCGGAGAAAGGGAGGTCGCCCTTGAGGAGGATGCCCCGGTCCGCGCCCATGGCCAGGGCCTTGCGGATCTGGGTGGCGGCGTCGCCCACCCCGGCGGAGAGCACCACGACCTCGGGTGTGCCGCCGGCGGCATCCTTGATCCGGAGGGCCTCCTCGACCGCGTACTCGTCGTAGGGGCTGAGGTCGTAGGACACCCCGGAAGGCTCCAGGGATTTCCCATCCGCGGCAATGCGGACCTTGGTCTCGGTGTCAGGCACGCGCTTGATGCAGACGGCGATGCGCATGATGGGACGGATTGTAGGGAAGGCCGCCCCGGCGATCGAGCAGAAATCGACGCCTTCCCTCGAGCCGCGGGATCGGATAGCTTCGGGCTTCCATGACGCGCCAGCTCAACCTCCTCGCCCTGCTGGCTCCGCTGGCCCTCGCGGGCTGCTGCGGCCTGCGCGGGAGCCTTCCTCCCCGGGTGCACCCCCTGGACCCCGAGGCGCCCATCCAGGTCATCCCCGTCGCTCCCGGAGCGGCCTGGATCCCCCCGGCGGTCGGGGAGCGATGGGTCTACGCGGCGACCTGGAACGGGATCCCGGTCGGGACGGCCGTGCTGGAGGCCACGGACCTGAGGATGGTCCGCGGGCGCAAGGCCCTCCACATGGCCTGCACGGTCCAGCTGAGCGCCTACATCCGGGCCTTCTACCACCTCCAGGACGAGGTGGCGACCGACATCGACGTGGAAACAGGGCTCCCGCTCCAGTTCACGAAGCACATCGAGGAGGGCAAGCGCCTCAAGGACGAGTTCATCGCCTTCGACCACGCCGGCAAGGTGGCCACCTACTACCGCCAGGAGACCGGGGAGGGGGAGACCTCCTTCACCCCCCTGCTGGCCATGGACATCCCGGACGGGGTCCAGGACCCCCTTTCCAGCCTGTTTAGGGCCAGGGCCCTCAAGCTCCTGGACGGGCAGGAGGAGACCATCCAGGTCAACACCGACGAGAAGACCTATGCCACCCGCCTCAAGGCCCTGGGCAGGGAGCGCCTGACCCTGGAGGCCTTCGGCACGGTATCGGCCATCCGGATCGACCCCTCCCTGGACTACGAGGGGGTGCTGCCCAGCAAGGGGCGCATGCAGCTCTGGGTGGAGGAGGAGACCCGCATCCCCCTGAAGATGGTCCTGGAGATCAAGATCGGCTCGGTCTCCGCCGAGCTCATCGGGCGGGAGGGCGCCGCCGCCCCCTTCAAGCCCGCCCCTCCCGAAGCGGCCCCCATCCCGCCTTCCAAGCCCTAACAACCGCCGCACGCGCTCATTCTCGGACGGCATCCTTGCCGTCCTCCGAGGGACGAAGCCGCTACGGCCATCCATGGCCTCTCGCGGCTTCGAAATCCGCGCGTGCGGCGGTTGTTACGGGGGTTAAACGACGGGGGCCGCTTTCGCGGCCCCCGTGTTTGTTTCCGAACCGGACGAAGCTTCGGTCTTAGAACTTCACCGAGGTGGTGAAGACCATGACCTTGGCCGGAGAACCGTCACCCTGGTCGAGGCCAGGGGTGCCGAGGGCGGGCGTCGTCGCGCCGCCAGCGGACCAGACCTGGTAGACGTTGAGGTTGGCATTCTCCCGGACGTAGGAGCCGGGGAGGAAGATGCCGTAGCCCAACTTGAAGGTCACGTTCTCGGAGTAGTCGTGGGCCAGCGTGACGTCGAACTCATCCCCGAAGTGGCCGGGGTTGATGTCCTGGACGCCGTAGGTGGCCGACAGGGGGGCCAGACCAGCCCCTGCACCGGCGATACCACCACGGATCTTGCTGGCGTTGACGTCGAAGGAGTTCCAGGAAGCGGTCAGCAGGGTGGAGCGGTTCTTCATCATCAGGCCGTCGAGGTCGACGGAGCCCTTGAAGCGCCACACGTTGTAGTTGTTGTTCAGACCGATCCCGTACTCGCCGTCCTCCACCACCAGGGTCGACTTGTTGTCGCCATAGTTGATGAAGCCGGAGTTGGACTCGTCATGCTGGTTGTCGTCCCCGCTGTAGGACCAGTAGGAGACGTCCAGGGCCGGCTTGAAGCCGGTCATGCCGGGGAGCATGTACTTGCCGCCCAGGTAGTAGGCATAGGCGCTCTGGCGCTTCTCCTGCCCCTGATCCTGGCCGAGGCTGGTCTGCCCGTAGTTGTCGGCGAACTTGCCCGACTGCACCGCGAACTCGCCGTAGCCCTCGAAGGCGCTGAAGAACATGTCGGCGCCCAGGCCGTACTGCCAGAAGTTGGAACCGCTGCCGGGCTTGGTGGCCGCGGTCAGCTCGGACTGCACGAAGGAGTCATCCTTCACGTTGAAGAGGTGAGCGGTCAGGACGCTCTTGTCGTTGACCATCTTCAGGGGGAGCTTGCCGTCGATACCCCAGATGTAGCTGTCGTTGGTGAACCCGGACCCGGTCTCCTCGAGTTTCACGTAGAACAGCTCGCCGGAGAACATATCCTTCTTGGAGAAGGTGACGGCCCACTCGAAGGGGGTGCCGTCCGTGTCGTTCAGGTCATCGAACCCGTTGGCCGTGGCCACCGGAAGGTTCGCGTTGCGGCCACGGGTCGAGAACGAACGCTCCACCGTGCCCCCGTTGCGGATCTGGAAGTGCTTCCCCCAGCCGCGGGAGTCCATCACGAAGTGGTTGCCGTCGCCGCGATCCATGCCCTTGACCACGTCCTGGATGCCGATGCGGAACCCGAGCTCGGGCACCATGACCTCGTTCAGCTGAACGTAGGCCTGGCGGACCCGGGCGTTGAACGAGGAATCGCCGCCGGTCTGGGTACCGGTGTTCATGTTGGTGTTGGCGCCCTGGTTGGCGATGTTGTTGCCGGCGATGCTCTTCCCGCCCACCTGGACGAAGGCCCTGACGTTCTGGGCCAGGTCGACCCCGAAGTTCAGGTACACGCGGGTCTGGAAGAAGTTGGACTCGTCCTTGTTCGTGCCGTACGGGTTGCGGAAGCCGTTCGCGGCCGCGCCGTCCGTCGGCAGGTTCGTGAAGTTCTGGCCGCTCGCGAAGGTGGTCGTCCCCTTGCGATCCACGGCATCGATCTGCATGTCCCCGGTGATGTTGACCGCGTTACCCGCCGCAAAGGCTGCTCCCAGCCCCGCGCAGGTGGCCGCAGCGATCAGCAGCGCACCAAAACGTTTCGTATCCGCCATCTCTCCGCCTCCTTTCAAGGTCCCTAAAAGCTCATTCCGAATACCCTCTGCGCTTGTTCCATCCGCAAACCGGCGCGCAGGAACGGTCTGCGTGTTTCTCGTCTTTCTATCGTTCCGATCTTTCCTCAGCCGTCAGGCTCGCCTCCCCACCCCCTTTCTGGAATCCAGGCCTAGAAACCCGATCTCCCGACACGACACACCGTTGCGCCGCACGGGAGTCCAGGGCGAGAG
>JAHFOU010000297.1 GCA_023261525.1 Planctomycetota bacterium
ATGGGTCCAGGTAGCACTCCCCCACCACGATCTTGGCCCCGGGCGGCGCGTTCCGCCGGGCCTTCTCGACCAGGGCCGCGTGCCGCTCGGGGCCGATCTCCTCGGGGCCCGGGACGGCGATGACCATCATCCCCACCCCGAGCGACCCCCGGACCTCGACCTTCTGGTTGGGCGTGCCCTCGACCCGGTCCAGGATCTCGCGGACGAAGGCGGCCTTGCCCTTCATGGCCTCGCGGTAGATCAGCTCCCCCAGGAGTTGGTAGTACGACCGGCCGTTGTGCCGCTGGGCCAGGACCCTGGCCAGCACCGCCTTGATGCTGGTCCCGCGCTTCCGGCCCCCCGGGTTCCCGCTCGTGCCCTTGGGCCAGCGGTGGGCCTGGAGGTGGGAGGCGGGGTCGCGGGGCTTCCCCGCGGTCGCCCCGTCTTGCGGCGTGTCCGGGCTGTTCTTCTTCACGGTCGCCCCCCTTTCGCATCACCAACGAGAAGGTAGATTCCCGGATGCGGGGCATGGGGCGCGCCCGCGCGCCTTACCCATGTTCATGGCCCGGTCCCCCCGGGCGGCGGAACGTGGCCACGTGGGGGCCCGTCGCGCCCCCCGTTGCCTAGTTCCCTCCGTACCCGTGAATAAGAAGCGAATCCGGCCCGACATCGGCTTGCCGACGGGGCGACCTGGTGGCTTCATGTGCGTAGCGCGGGCCAGAACCCCGCGACGGAGAACGAAGCCATGACCACCACGCGGACGAGCATGAACCTGATCCAGTTCCTGGCCCTGGCCCGGGCCGGCACCCCGCTGGCGCTGCCCGAGCCGGTCCGCGCCCTGGTCGGGGCGGTCGCGCGGACGGGCTTCGATTGGGACGGGGCCCTGGCCCGCATCCCCAGCCAGCGCGAGGCGCGGCGCTGCTACGACTACTTCGCGCGGCTGGAGGAGGCGGCCCCGCGCATCGTCGGGGAGGGCGGCGACCTGCCCGGCGAGATCGCGCTGGTGATGGAGGCGATCACCGACCGCATCCGGTCGCTGGAGTCCCGGGACAAGGCGGACTGACCCCGCGGCCCCCGCGCGGGGCACCGCGCGGAGGGCACTTGGCCCCGGCGTGTCGCCGGGGCCGTTCCGAACCCCATTCAGGAGTTGACCATGAGCAAGCACGCACGCATATCCCCTGCCCGCACCGAGCGGCTCCGCCAGGCCGCGCTGGCCCAGGTCCGCAAGGGCACGGCCGCCCTGGACGCCCCCCACGTTGCCCCCACGGGCGGGCCCGCCGCGGGGGTCGCCCGGAAGGCCACCCCGCTCCCGGCCGCCCACGTCGCGGCCGTCGGCCCCGTCGCGGGCAGCCCGGTGCCGCCCAAGAGCAAGAAGGCCAAGGCTGCGAAGGCCGCGAAGCCCGCCACGCAGCCGAAGGCCAAGGCCCCGAAGGCCGCCAAGAAGGACCGGCCCATGTCCGGCCTGGACGCCGCCGCCAAGGTTCTGGCCGATGCGGGCAAGCCCATGCGGATGGGCGAGGTGATGGAGGTCATCGTCAAGAAGGGGCTGTGGAAGTCCAACGGCAAGACGCCCGAGGCCACGCTCTACGCCGCGGTCATCAGGGAGATCGCGGCCAAGGGCGTGGACAGCCGCTTCGAGAAGAAGGACCGTGGCGTGTTCGTCGCGGCAGGCAAGTAGACTGCCGCCATCAAAGCCTCTGAACCGTCCACCCCGGCGCGCTCCGGGGTTTTTCTCTGGACTCACCATTCGCCGCGCCGTGCATTGAAGGAGACTCGCATGGTTCACTCGCCTGCGATCCGATTGGAGCTTTGCTACTACGAGTGCCCGCCTGGAGAGGAACGGCAACACGCTTGGGGGGAACTCGCTGGCAGCTTTCACCGGCTTACCACAATCGGCGATGAACTCATGGAAGCGGCAAAGCACCGAAGGATCGAGAAGGCGCTCGCTCGGGTTCAACTGCACGTGGAGACGTATCTGGCCCGCGCCTACGAACTGCGAGACCGCGCCGTGTCCCTCACACAGACGGTATTCCCCGAGGAACCGCAGCTGGGCGCATTGAAGAAGCCCGAGAAGAGGGCCGCGTGCATCGAGCGACTGGCGAGAAAAGACCAGCGCTTTGCAGTAGCGCTGGATGAACTCCTGGGATTGCTGGACGACGACACGCTCTTGCGGAACACCCACACGCACACGAACTACGTCGCGCTGCGGCTTTTCACATCCGAGAACAACTTCGACCCACAGGACACCTGGGACCACCTGAAGGACCGGCCGCAAGCGCCAGTTTTTCGGCGGCTGCTCCGACGGGCGATTCAGAAGGTCGCAGTCCAGTATGCCGTCCGCATCCAGGGGATATGCAAGGCCGGATGGACGCTGGCGGACAGCGCGGATCGGATGATCCGGGCGGCACCGAGGTAGGCTCATGGCTCTGGCACCCCGTTTGAGGCGTTCTGCCTCTCCGCCATGACCGCCGCGAACGTCCGGCCGTCGCCGTCCAGCACCGCGGCCTTGCCCGCCTGGGCCTCCCACCGGCGGATGGCCACATCCACGAACACGGGTTCGAGCTCGACCGCGTAGCAGAGCCGACCGAGCGGCTCGGCCGCGATGATCTGGCTGCCGCTCCCGCTGAAAGGCTCGAAGCAGACATCCCCGCTCCGCGTGTGCTTGCGCATGGGCCGGGCGAAGATCTCCACCGGCTTTTGGGTGGGGTGCTGGTTGCCGACGATCTTGGCCCTGCCGCACCAGTGGATCTCCCAGACCGAGTTCAGGGACTGGTCCCCGTCGTCGTCGGGCTGGCTCCCCCTGACCCACCCCATCATGCAGGGCTCGTGGCGGAAGTGCCAGAAGACCCGGCCGAACACCGGCGTGGGCTTCACCCAGACGATCTGCTGGTGATCCAGGATGTTGAGGTCCTCCCAGACCCGGGAGATCAGCGCCTGCCGCTTGTGGGCGTGCCAGCAGTAGATGGCCGCGTTGGGGCCCAGGACCGAGAGGATGTTGGTGAACACCGCCCGGAAGAAGGAATCGGCATCCGTGATGTCCACCTCCTTGTAGGCGGCCGACCAGTCCTTGCCGCTGTCGTTGGGCCGCTCCCCGGTGTAGTCCACCAGATACGGCGGGTCGGTGGCGCAGAGCGCCGCCCTCTGGCCGTCCATCACCCGCCGCACATCCGCGGCCTTGGTCGAGTCGCCGCACAAGAGGCGGTGATCCCCCAGCACCCACATCTCACCCGGGCGCGACACCGCATCCGGCCGCACCGCTGGGCATTGGTCCTCCTCGACCGTCGCGGGAGCGAGCTTGTCCAGGAGGTCCGTCAGGTCCTCGTCGCTGAACCCCGTGGCCGCGAAGGCGTCCTCGGGCAGCGACTCCAGGAGCTTGGCCAGGGCCCCGTCATCCCAGGCCGCCAGTTCCCCGGTGCGGTTCAGCGCGATCCCCAGCGCCGCCGCCTGGGTGTCGTTCACATCGACCTCGACGATGTCGCACTCGGTCTCCCCGGCCCGGCGCAGCACCTCCATCCGCCCGTTGCCGCCGATCACCTTGCCGGTGGACTTCTGCACCA
>JAHFOU010000029.1:0-3131 GCA_023261525.1 Planctomycetota bacterium
AGGGCAGGCTACGGCGTGGTGATCTCCCACCGCTCGGGCGAGACCGAGGACACCTTCCTGGCCGAGCTGGCCGTCGCCGTGGATGCGGGCCAGGTGAAGACCGGTGCGCCCTGCCGCGGGGAGCGCACGGCCAAGTACAACGAACTCCTGAGGATTGAAGAGCGGCTGGGCCGGCGTGCTAGGATGCCCCTGCGATGGCCGTAACCCGCAGGAAGCAGGAGGAGATCCCCGTCCCCCCCCAGGCCCATGGGGCCCGGCTGGGGACCTTCCTGGCCGAGCACTTCCCCTCCCTCGCGCCGGCCGCCCTGGAGCGCCTCTTCAAGGCCCGCCAGGTCCGCCTGAACTCCAAGCCCGCCTCGCCGGACCTCGTCCTGAACCCGGGGGACGGCATCTCCCTGCCCGCGGAGACCGCCCGGCGCGCCGCCCGCATCTCCCCCCCCATCACCCTGGACATCCTCTACGAGACTCCGGTCTGCGCCGTGCTGAACAAGCCCCCCGGCCTGGTCGTGGAGCCCGGGGCCGGGCACAAGCACGGGACCCTGCGCGACGCCCTCCTGGCCCACTATGGCCCTTCCCAGCGGGCGCTCGGCCCCCAGCGGGACTACGGCCTGGTGCACCGCCTGGACCGGGACACCTCGGGCGTCCTCCTGGTGGCCCGCTCGGCGGCCGCCCACGAGGTCCTGGCCCGCCAGTTCGCCGAGCGCACGGTCCAGAAGACCTACCTGGCCCTGGTCTCGGGGAGCCCGACCCTGGGCAACCGCCTGATCCTCCGCGATCCCTTGCGCAAGATCCGCCAGAAGGGCCGCAGCGCCGTCCGCGTCTCTCGGGGCGGAGCCCCGGCCGAGACCGTGGTGAGGCCCCTCGAGACCTTCGCCCAGGGCTTCTGCACCCTGGTCGAGGCCCTGCCCCGGACGGGGCGCACCCACCAGATCCGGGTCCACCTGGCCAACGCGGGCTACCCCATCCTCGGGGACCACGACTACGGGGATCCCATGGCCAACGCCGTGGCCTCCCGCCGCTGGAAGCTGAGGCGGGTCGCCCTCCACGCCCAGCGCATCCGTTTCCAGGATCCGGTCACCCGTCATCCGGTGGAAGTGGAGGCCGAACTGCCCAAGGATCTGGCCTCCCTCATCCACCGCCTGGAACAGGGGGAAGATCTGTAGGAGGTTCAGGCAGTGTGGGAAGATCCCACAGGACTTTCCCTGGGGGCCATATCGGAATGAATTCATAACTTGTTCATTATCAATGGATTATGAATAACATATTTATCAGGAACCTTGGCATGCATCTTGCTTTACCATCCCTCGGACAGGTCACCGAAACACCCGTGCAAGGAGGACGTTCCATGAAGATCCAGAAGCGATGGCTGACGACCGCCATCCTGATGCTCGCCCTGCCCACCGCCTATGCCTGGGCCGACGGGGACCGGGATGGGGATGATGGGGATGCCCCCCGCGACCACCGGCCGCCGCCCCCGCGCGAACGGCACGGCGAGGAGGGCCGGCCCGGCCAGGACGAGCGCAAGGAGCGCATCGAGAAGTTCCTCGCCAACCACCCCAAGTTCGGCGAGCGCTGGAAGAAGATGAGCCCCGAGCAGAAGAAGGAGGTTCTCCGGAGGATCCGGGAGCGCCGCGAAGAGATGCGCGACAAGCTCAAGAACATGAGCCCCGAGGAGCGCAAGGCGTTCTTCCAGCACCGCAAGGAGGTGCGCGAGAAGCTCAAGAACATGAGCCCCGAGGAGCGGAAGGCCTTCCTGGAAAGCCACCCCGGCATGCGGGACGCCATCCGCGACCGCCACGAGATCCGCAAGGACGGCCGTGAGATCCGCGAGGACCGCCGGGACCTGAAGGAGGACCACCGGGACCTCCGCGAGGACCGCAGGGAAGGCGACCGCGACGAGGTGAAGGACGACCGCCGGGACATCCGGGAGGACCGCCGGGACCTGGGCGAGGACAAGAAGGAGCGTCGCGAGGACGTCCATGAGCGTGGCGAGGACCGCCGCGCCCGGCGCCACGGCCGCCGCTAAACGGACCGAGGATCGCATCCGAGGAGACCCCCGGGCGGCAAAACCCGGGGGTCTCCGTTTAACCCCCGTTATAATCCCTCCCCGCCATGCCCAACTTCTTCCGCGACAACCCCGACCTCCTCTTCCAGATGGCCCAGGCCGACTGGGCGTCCTTCGTCCCCGGCCTGGAGGACGGCTTCCGGGATCCCGCCGAGGACGCCCCCCGCTCCCTGGAGGAGGCCCGCGAGACCTATGAGGCCGTCCTGGAGCTGGCCGGGCAGGTCTGCGCCGAAGTCTGCGCCCCGGCCGCCGCGGCCAATGACCGCGAGGGGGCCCGCCTCGAAAACGGCCGCATGGTCTACGCGAAGGGCACCCAGCGCTCCTGGGACGCCCTGAAGGACGCCCGCCTCCTGGCCATGGGCCTCCCCCGCCGCTTCGGGAGCTGGAACCTGCCCACCACGGTGACCACCGCCGTCCTCGAAATGGTGGGTCGGGCCGACCCCGCCCTCCACAACATCGTGGGCGCCCAGGAGTTCGCCTACGTCATCCATGAGTTCGGAAGCAAGGAGCTCAAGGCCCGCTTCATGCCCGACGTGGCCTCCGGAGCCACCGGGGTGGCCATGGTGCTCACCGAGGCCGACGCCGGATCCGACCTGAATGCCGTGCAATGCCGCGCCGATCTCGGCCCCGACGGCCGCTGGCTCCTGAACGGCACCAAGAACTTCGCCACCAACGGCGGCGCCGGACTGCTCGTGGTCCTGGCCCGCTCCGAGCCGGGATCGACCGACTCCAAGGGGCTCAGCCTCTTCGCCGTCCCGAGGTCCGAGAAGATCCAGATCCTGAAGCTGGAAGAGAAGATGGGCATCCACGCCTCCCCGACCTGCCAGCTGGCCTTTGACGGGGTCGAGGGCTTCCTGGTGGGGGAACGGGGCAAGGGCCTCCATCCCTACATGCTCCACCTGATGTTCGAGGCGAGGCTCTCGGTCTCCAGCCAGGCGGTGGGCGTCGCCCAGTCGGCCTACGAGGAGGCCCTCCGGTACGCCCGGGTGCGCCAGCAGTTCAAGCGGCCGCTGATCAAGTTCCAGCCCCTGGCCGACAAGCTGGTCCGGATGTCCCTGGAGATCCA
>JAHFOU010000029.1:3141-13412 GCA_023261525.1 Planctomycetota bacterium
CGCCACGAAGAAGACGGGCGGACCCGCCCATGAGGCCGCCAACAAGGCCGCGGACGTCCTGACGCCCATCCTCAAGTACGCGGCCTCCGAGATCGCGGTGAGGACGGCCTCGGACGCGGTCCAGATCCACGGGGGCTACGGCTTCATCCGGGAGTACCCGGTGGAGCGGATCTACCGGGACGCCCGCATCCTGCCCATCTACGAGGGCACGACGGAGATCCAGGTCGGCTACGTGATCGGGCAGATCCTGGCGGGGGCCCTGGAGCCCGTGCTGGACGAACTGATGGGCAAGGCCTCGGCCTCGCCAGAACGCAAATCGCACGAGGAGGCCCGGACCCTCCTGAAGCGGACCGCCGCGGCGGTGGCCAAGGCCAACGACAAGCACCTCACCCAGCTCCTGGCCCGGCAGGTGGTGGATTCCGCCTTCGACCTGCTGGCCGGCCTGCTCTTCGCCGTCCAGGCGCCGCAGTCGGAGAAGAAGGCCCTGGCGGCCGGGAAGTGGATGCGGGACGCCCTCCCCCGGATGCGCATGCGCGCCGAGGTCGCCGAGGCCGGCGACCGCACCGTGATCGACCGGGCGGAAGACCTGCTCTAGACCGCGCGCGCCTGCCGGCGCTTCTCGAACTGGAGGTCGTGGAGCTTCGCGTAGAGCCCGTCCTTCTTCGCCAGCAGGGCCTGGTGGCTCCCCTCCTCCCTCAGCTCCCCGTGGTGGAAGACCAGGATGCGGTCCACGTCCCGGATGGTCGACAGCCGGTGGGCGATCACCAGGGAGGTCCGCCCCTTCATGATGGTGTGGAGGGCCTCCTGGAGCCTGGCCTCGGTCTGGGTGTCCACGTTGGCCGTCGCCTCGTCCAGCAGGAGGATGGCCGGATCGAAGGCCAGGGCCCGCGCGAAGGACAGGAGCTGGCGCTCGCCCTCCGAGAAGCCGCCGCCCCGCTCCTGGACCTCGGCCCCGTACCCGCCGCGGGACAGGATGAAGTCGTGGATCTGGACGGCCCTGCAGGCAGCCTCGATGCGCTCGTCGGGGATGTCCGTCCGCCCCAGCCTCAGGTTCTCCGCCAGGGTCCCGCTGAACAGGAAGGGATCCTGGAGCACCAGGGCCATCTGGGAGCGCAGGGCCCCCGTCGCCAGCTCGTCCGTGGGGATCCCGTCCAGGAGGATGCGGCCCTGGCGGATGGGATAGAAGCGGTACAGGGAGGAGAGCACCGAGGTCTTGCCCGCCCCCGTGTGCCCGACCAGGGCCACCCGCTCCCCCGGCTCCACCCGGAAGGAGACGTTCTTGAGCACGTCGCCCCCGCCCCGGTAGCTCATCCAGACGCCCTCGAAGGCCACGCCCCCCCGGGCCCGTGCCAGGGGCTTCGGCGAGGCCGGCTCCGGAATGACGTCCTCGGTGTCCAGCAGCTGGAAGATCCGCTCCGAGGAGGCCATGGCCGCCAGCAGGATGTTGTACTTCTCGGAGAGGTCCAGGATGGGCCTGAAGAAGATCTGGGTGTACCGGGTGAAGGCCATCAGAAGGCCCACGGTGACGGTGAGGTCCCCCCCCAGGCAGCGCCAGCCCCCGTAGCCCCACAGGGCCGCCACGGCCATGACCTGGAGGAACTGGAGCAGGACCTGGAAGGAGTTGTGGTTGGCGATGGCCTTGCGCCACCACTGGGCATGCTCGGCGTTGATGGCGTCGAAGTCCCGGAAGCTCCTCTCCTCCCGGTGGAAGAGCTGGACCACCCGCATCCCGGTGATGTTCTCCTGCATGGCCACGTTGAGGCGGGAGACCCTCAGGCGGATCTGGCGGTATAGCCGGGTGGCCGACCGGCGGAAGACCAGGATGCAGACCAGCAGGAGGGGGGTCACCGAGAAGACCGCCAGGGCCAGCGGGGCGTGCATGGCCAGCATCACGGCCAGGATGCCCGCCAGGAGGCAGACGTCGCTCAGGGCCGCGACGATGCCCGAGGAGAGCAGGTCGTTCAAGGCATCCACGTCCCCCATCACCCGGGTCATCAGACGCCCCACGGGATGACGGTCGTAGAAGGACAGGGAAAGCCTCTGGAGATGGGAGAAGACCTGCATCCTCAGGTCCCGGGTGATCCTCAGGCCCAGGCCCGTCATCGCGTAGCTCAGGACCCATTGCAGGAGGGCGATGGCGACCAGGCCGCCCAGGTAGGCCCCGCCCAGGCGGATCAGGCCGGCGGAATCCTTGGCCCGCACCGGCCCGTCGATCACCTTCTTGAGGAGGTACGGGAGGAAGAGGTGGGCGGCCGTCAGGGCCAGGGTGACCAGGACCAGGAAGGCCACCCGCCCCCGGTAGGGCTTAAGGTAGGCCAGCAGGCGCCCCATGAGGCGGGGGTCGTAGGCCTTCTGGTGGATCTCCTCGTCCTGGAAGGATTCGGCCGCCATCTAGGTGCGCTCCAGGGATTCTTCCAGCTCCTGGCGGCGGCAGAGCCAGGCGTACTCCCCGCCGAGGGCCAGGAGCTCGGCGTGGGTCCCCCGCTCCCGGACCCGGCCCTGGTCCATGACCAGGATGAGGTCGGCCTCCCGGATGGGCGAGATGCGGTGGGAAACCACCAGGGCGGTGCGCCCCCGGAAGTAGTCCCTCAGCCCCTTGAGGATGCGCTCCTCCGTCTCCGCATCCACGCTGGAGAGGCAGTTGTCCAGCAGGAGGATCCTCGGGTCCTTGGCCAGGGCCCGGGCGATGGCCATGCGCTGGCGCTGTCCGCCGGAAAGGGTCACGCCCCGCTCCCCGAGGAGCTGGGCGTACCCCTGGGGCAGGGCCTGGATCTCCGCCTCCACTCCCGCCAGGCGGGCCGCGGAGGCCACCGCCTCCTCGGAGGTCTCCATGCATCCGAAGGCGATGTTGTTCCGCACCGTATCGGAGAAGAGGAAGGTGTCCTGGGGGACCATCCCGATGGCGTTCCTCAGGGAGGCCAGGGGGATGCGGTTGACGTCGCGCCCGTCCAGGAAGACCTGACCGTCCGGGATCTTCACCAGGCGGGCCACGGCGTTCAGGAGGGTGGTCTTGCCCGAACCCACGGGGCCGACCACGGCCACGAAGGCCCCGGCCGGGATCTCCGCCGAGACGCCGGCCAGGGCCGGTTGGGAAGCCCCGGGATGGGTCACGGTGAGGCCGTCCAGGCGGATCGCCCCGAGGATCTCCGCCGGAGCCTCCGCCTGGGGTGCGTCGGCGATCTCGGGGCGGACGTCCAGGACCTCCTGCAGGCGGCCCATGGAGGTCCTCCCCTTCTGCCACATCGTGAGGATGACCCCGAACCCCGCCATGGGTCCGGTGGCGATGGCCAGGTAGAAGTCGAAGGCCACGTAATCGGCCAGGGCGATGCGTCCCGTGGCCGTCATCCATCCCCCCGTGACCAGGGCGGCCAGGGTCCCCAGGCCGGCGCAGACGCCCAGCAGGGGATTGAAGGGGGCCTCGATCTTGGCCAAGTGCAGCTGGCGGCGAATGAACTCGTCGTTGACGCGGCCGAAGCGGAGGATCTCCGCGGCCTCCTGCACGAAGGCCTTCACCACGCGGACCCCGCTCAGGTTCTCCTGGACGCGGGCGGAGAGGACGGCGACCTGCTCCTGCATCGCCTCGTACCGGAGGTGGATCTCCCGGTTGAAGAAGAACGCCGCGAAGGGAAGGATCAGGAGGGGCGTCATCGCCACGGCGGTCAGGAAGGGGCTGGTGTGCAGCATGAACAGGAGGGACACGCCGAGCAGGTTCAGGGTGTCCACCAGCAGCATCAGGCCCATGCCCAGGAGCATGCGCACGGCGTTGATGTCGCTGGTGGCCCGGGACATGAGGTCCCCGGTCTTGGTGCGCACGTAGTACGAGGGCGCCAGCTTCTGGAGATGCCGGAACAGGTCGTTGCGCAGGTCGTACTCGACCAGGCGCGACGTCCCGATCAACAGCCAGCGCTGGAGGAAGGAGAACATCGAGCGCCCCAGGCCGGCCAGCAGGAGCAGGCCCACCAGCATCAGGAGCGCGGACGGGACCACGGCCGCCCCCCCGGTCAGCAGGTGGATGAAGCGCTTGAGGATGTAGGGCTGGAGCAGTTCGCAGAAGTTGCAGATCGTCAGGCAGAAGAGGCCCAGGACGATGGGAGCGAGATGCCTGCGCAGGTAGCGCAGGAGCGGCCGCATGGAGACGTCGGTCCCGGCCACGGCGTCAGTCGAACCGGCGCAGGCGCATCAGGAGGTAGAGGAACCAGACGCCCGAGACCCCACCCACCGTCAGGGCGAGCAGTTCAGGCCCGGAGGACCAGGCCAGTGCCTGCGCGCTCTTGCGGGGGTCCACCTTGTGGCCGGAGCGTTTCTCCTCCTGCAGGTGGGTCACCTGGGCCTTCCCGCGCTCCCCGTTCAGCGCCCCGCAGGCAAAGAGCCCCAGGGAGAGGGCCGTCAGGCCTCCCGCGATGCCCATCTTCAGGAGGTGCCCCTTGCGGGCCGCATCGGAGCGGACCCCGGCGTCCTCCTGCCGGATGCGCCGGATCAGATCGTCTTCGTAGCTCATGTACCCTCCGTGCGGTCGGCCAGTTCTCGCCACCAGGGAAAGAGGAGCTCCTGCCAGAGGATCTTGACCGCCGAGGCCATGGGCACGGACAGCAGGAGGCCCATGGCGCCCAGGAGCTTCCCGCCCACGAACAGGGAGAAGAGCACGACGGCGGGATGCAGGGCCATCTGGCGCCCCAGGAGCCAGGGGTTGGCCACGGCCTCCAGCAGCTCGGCGGCGGACAGGGAGCCCAACACCCAGAGCACCCCGTGGAGCCCCTGGCCGTCGAGCAGTGCGAAGCTGCAGCCCAGGATGGATCCGGCCGGGAAAGCGAGGAAGGGCACCAGGCTCATGGCCCCCGAGCCCAATCCGACCAGGGCTCCGAGGGGAACCCCCCCGAGGGTCATCCCGACGGCCGCCACCACCCCCTTCAGACCGCAGATCAGGAGGCGCCCGCGGAAGAAGGACGCCATGGTCTGGTGGATCTGGGTCAGGACGGACATCCCCTTCTCCCGGTAGGAGACGGGCAGGAGGTCGCGCAACACCCCCGGCAGGCGGTCCAGGCCCAGCAGGAAGAAATAGGCGTAGATGGGCACCAGGGCGATGGTGGTGGCGAACGCCAGCATCCACTTCAACCCGCTCCCGGTGATGTCCAGGGCCCCGCCCGAGAGGCTCCTGACGTCCACGGGATGCTTCAGGATCCAGTCCCGGGTCTTCTCGGCCAGGGTCTTGGCCTCCGGCTCCAGCCCCAGCTTCAGCCCGGTGCGCTGTTCCGTCCAGGTCACGGCCTTCTCCCCCCAGGCGGGAAGGCTCCTGGCGAGCTCCGAGAGCCGGCCGTCCAGGGCCTTGCCCTGGCGCGCGGCCCAGGGCACCCCCACCACGAGAAAGACCACGACCACGGCCAATCCCGCTCCGTACAGGACGGCGATGGCCCGGGGACGGGACAGCCTCAGGCGCATGAGCCCGACGACGAGCGGATCGAGAAGATAGGCCAGCAGGAGAGCCAGGAGGACCGGGAAGAGGACCCCCTTCAGGGTGACCAGGAGCCACCCCAGGCCCACGGCGCTCGCCAGGAGGAGAAGGACCTTGATCCCGCGGGGACTCACCCCTCGTCGCTCCACTCGACCTTCAGGGGCTCCCCGGCCCCGAAGGCCTCGTGGAAATCGTAGACGGCGCGGAAATCCTCCTTGGAATCGGTCTCGGTCTTGCCCATGAGCTTGGCTTCGATCAGGTTGTAGACAATCTCGCCGAAGTCCTCGGTGGAGCGCACGCCCCAATTGTTGAGGACGAGCAGGGCGAGCTGCCCGAACTTCAGGGGGGCGTAGTCGCGGATGCCCTCCAGGAGCTCCCGGGCGGAGAGGTGGCGGCGCTCCCCGGCGCGGCCGAGGGCATGGGCGAGGGCCTCGAAGACGAACTGGTAGGCCTCGGGGGCATAGCGGGGATCCCGCTTGCGGAGGGTGCGGATGCGCTCGGCCACTTCGATCATCTCGCCTGCCATGATCCTTCGATTTTATCCGTCTACCGGGAAGGGGTCAAAGGCTAGGATGGAGCTCCCCCGGGCGGGTGGCGGAACTGGCATACGCAGGGGACTTAAAATCCCCGGGCCGCAAGGCCATGTGGGTTCGACTCCCACCCCGCCTATTTCCGAATCGCCTCCAGCACCGCCTGGATATCCTTCCGCAGCGCCTCCGCATGCGCCTTCCCCTGCTCCTCGGTCGCGTCCTTGGGGTACGGCGGCACGTGCAGGAAGCCGTGGGGATCCGTCATCCCCCGCTTCTTGCAGAGGTGCTGGAGCGTGAAGAAGCACTCCTCGCAGAGGTAGCGCCCCGCGTTCTCGGAGCGTTCCACGGGGAAGCTCCCCTTCTCCAGGGCGCCCACGACCACGTCCACCGGCAGGGCCGTGGGGTAGCTCTCGGGAGCCCCTTCGATCACCACCGTGCGGCCGGGCAGGGCCTTGAGGTTGTCGGGATGCGGGGCCACCTGGTTCATGGCCACCATCTCCACCCGGTACTTGCCGGGGCTTCCCTCGCCCAGGCAGAGCGCGCAGCAGGGGGTCCAGCGCTCCAGGGCCTCCTGCAGGGGCGCGCCCATCCTCCCCCAGACCACGGGAAGGCGGACGCAATGGACCAGGGCGCCGCCCACGCGGGTCCCCTCCAGCGGGGCGATGGCGTCCCAGGAGGCGTTGAGGGCCCTGCCCCCGAAGGCGTCGAAGCCCGTCAGGAGGATGACCGGCTCCGGCGCGGCGGCCGGGCCGCTCCCGAAGGGAAGCAGCAGGAGAAGCGCGAAAAGGCGGAAACGGCGCGTCATGAGGGGACTCCTTCCTCCCCGGGCATGATACCCTCCGGCCGCGGGGTCGTGTATGCTCCGGTCCGATGCGCCCCGACCTGGTGGACCTCGCCCCGTACGGCTTCGCCCTGGATCCCCGCTACTGGTGCTTCGGATGGTCCCGCACCCCGCGGCTCTTCCTGCGCCGGGCCGTGGCCGCCCAGCTCGTCCGCGCGCGGGAAGGCCTCCCCGCCGGCTGGAACTTCCGGATCTGGGACGGCTACCGGAGCTACGCCACCCACGTCCGCATGGTGGAGAGCTTCCGGCGCCGCCTGGCCGCCGCCAACCCCGCCCTGTCCCCCGCCGAGCGGGACCGCCTGCTCTGGCGCTACGCCGCCCGGGTGAAGCGCCGCGTGAGGCGCCCCGACTCCCACCGCACCGGGGGCGCGGTGGACCTGACCCTGGTGGACGCCGCCGGCCGGGAGCTGGAGATGGGCACCGACCACGACGCCCTGGTCCCCCAGGCCGCCCTGGCCTTCTACGAGCGCAAGTCCCGCCTCTCGCCGCGGGAGCGGGGCTTCCGGGACCGCCGGAGGATCCTCACGCGGGTGATGGTGCGGGCGGGCTTCCGGCGCTACGCGCCGGAATGGTGGCACTGGTCCAGCCTTATCGGCTGAGGCGCTTGAACAGCCGGTTGAAGTCGTCCACGGAGTAGTACTCCAGCAGGATCTTCCCCTTCCGCCCCCGGCCGGGACGGATCTCCACCTTGGTGCCCAGGATCTGGCGGAGCTGGTCCTCCAGGGCCTTCACGTCCGCGGACTTGGTCTTGGACGCGCGCGGCGGCGTCACCCGGATCTCCCCCGGCACGGACAGGGTGGCCGGGGCCGGGACCTGGCCGGAGATGGCCTGCTCGACCTGGCGGACCGAAAGCCCCTCCTGCTCGATGCGCCGGCAGAGAGCCTCGCGTTCCGCATCCGACTTCAACCCCAGGACGGCCCGGGCATGGCCCATGCTCAAGGCGCCGCGGACCAGGGCCTCCTTCGCCGGAGCCGGGAGCTCCAGGAGGCGCAGGGTGTTGGCCACCGTGGAGCGCTCCTGGCCCACCCGTTCGGCCAGGCCCTGCTGGGTGTAGCCGAACTGGTCGATCAGCCTCTGATAGGCCTGGGCCTTCTCCAGGGGGTTGAGGTCGGAGCGCTGGATGTTCTCGACCAGGGCGGCCTCGAGCATGCGCTCGTTGGGGACGTCCCGCACGACGGCCGGGACGGTGGCCAGGCCGGCCATCCGGGCCGCGCGCCAGCGGCGCTCCCCGGCGATCAGCTCATAGACGTTCCCCGAGCGGCGGACGACGACGGGCTGGAGGACGCCCGTCTGGCGGATGGAGGCCGCCAAGTCGTTCAGGGCCTCCTGGACGAAATGCTTGCGGGGCTGGTGGGGGTTGGGAACCACCGCGTCCAGGGCGAGCTGGAGCAGCTGCCCGCCGGAGGCCGCGGGGGCCTGCGGCGCGGGCACGGCCGGCGCGCTCGTCCCGGGCGGCGCCTCGGCGACCTTGTTGAGCTTGAGGAGATCCCCGATCCCCCGTCCCAGGCGGCGTTCCTCCGGCATGCGGTCCTCCTCGGCTTATGCCCCCACGGGGGCGGGTGAGGGTTTGGGGGCGCGCAGGAGCTCCCGCGCCAGCTGGAGGTAGGCGTAGGCCCCCCGGGACTCGGGGGCGAACTCCAGGATGGAAAGGCCGTGGCTGGGCGCCTCGGCCAGGAGCGGGTCGCGGGGGATGGACGCCGCGAGGACGGCCTCCCCGAAATGGACCCTCACCTCCCGCTCGATCTCGGCGGCCATGGACAGCGAGGGGTCGACCATGGTCATCAGGATCCCCCTCAGGACCAGGGACGGGTTGAGGTCGCGGCGTATCCTCGAGAGGGTCTCCGAGACCTGGGCCAACCCCTCCATGGCCAGGAACTCCGCCTGCAGGGGGACCAGGACCCCGTCGGCCGCCCTCAGGGCGCTCTCCGTGAGGATGCCCAATGAAGGCGGGCAGTCGATGACGCAGACATCCCAGGAGGCCTCCCGCAGGCGGTCCCCCAGGCGGGTGCGGCCGTCGGCGGCCTGAATCAGGTCCCGCTCGACCTCCCTGAGGCGGGCATGCCCGCTCCAGAGCGTCATCCCCTCGGCCCCGGCCGGGACGCCGGCCTCCGCCGCGGGGCGAAGCCCCAGCAGGACGGCCGCGGTGCCTCCGTCGGAGGGCTTCTCCTGGCCCAGCGCGGTGGTGGCGTTCCCCTGGGGATCGGCGTCCACCAGCAGGACCCGGCGGCCGGCCCAGGCCAGGGCCACGGCGAGGTTGACCGCGGTGGTGGTCTTGCCGACCCCCCCCTTCTGGTTGACCACCGCCAGGCATTCCCCCATGGAGACGGGATGATAGCAGAAAGGCTTCCCGGGGCCGCGCCCTTGCACGGAGGGCCGCCCCTGGGGTAGCATCCCCGCCCGTCCCTCAACCCTAGAAGGAGGTCAGCATGCGAAACGCTCGTATTTGGACCGCTGGACTGTTGGTCCTCTCCCTGGCCGGATGCGGCACCAAGGTCTCCCTGGACGCCGGGTCCATGGGCGGTGGCCGCGCCGCCATCTATGAGAACGAAGGCCGTCCCGCCAAGTCCATCGGCATGGGCATGGCCAACAAGGCCGCCCGCGGCTTCGTCGACACGCTGACCGGCTGGATCGAGTGGCCCATGCAGACCTGGAAGGGCTACGAGCACGGCGTCTCCTTCATCAAGAACGAGGCCGGCTCCAAGACCGTCGGCGTCCTCAAGGGCCTGATCCTCAGCGGCCCCGGATACGCCATCGGCCGCACCGGCAGCGGCCTCGGCGAGCTGTTCGGGTTCTGGACGGCCAACCGCCCCGACAACAACGGGATCGGCTCCACCCTGGACGCCGAGTTCGTCTGGGACGAGGGCAAGGCCTACAGCATGTTCGAGCCCAGCCTGGAAGAGGGCCTCAAGCCCTACGGCCGCAAGTTCGTCCACGGGGTGGCGAACGCCGTCGGCGGCATCTGCGAGATCCCGAGCCAGATCAAGAAGGGGGCCAACGGGACCGGCGGCGCCAACGTGGGCACCGGCATCGTCAAGGGCTTCTGGTTCTTCCTGAGCCGCGAGTGGGTGGGTTGGGGTGACACCTTCGGGGGCTTCCTGTTCCCGAACCACAACGACACCGTGGGCCGTGGCTGGGAGGAGAAGTGGGCCTGGTCCGCTCTGACCGACGCTCCTGCGAAGAAGTAAGAAGGGTTGATCCGAGATTTTCGTACGGGGGGGGCCCATCCGGGCCTCCCCCGTTTTTTTGTACTGCCCGAGGCCTGCATCGCCTGCCGGGTCTGCGTGGACCAGGCTCCCCACCTGTTCCGGGTGACGTCGAAGGCCGTGGCGGCGCTGAGGCGCCAGCCGGCGGGGCGGCGGGAGCGGATGGCGGCCGAGGAGGCGCTGGAGCTGTGCCCTACCGGGGCGATCGGGACCGCGCGACCAGGTTCGAGGCCCGGTGCAGGGACTCG
>JAHFOU010000030.1 GCA_023261525.1 Planctomycetota bacterium
GACTGATGGCCAATCTCGAACTGCTCGCAGACCCTCGGGAGGATCTCGGCCTCGTCATCCGGCGCGCCTTCCCCCAGGAAGAAGAACTGATCCGGCCCCGTCCCGTTCGGGATGCCGTTGGTGAAGTTCGTCCATTTGAGGAAGGGGTGCCCGCGGGAATTCATGGACCCGGCCGGCCTGTGGTTGGACTTGATCCAGAACGAGGCGACCCCGTGGAATCCGTCAGCATTGTCCCGATCGAAATAGGACGGGGCCCGGCCCTTCTCGGAATAGCACCCGTCGGGATAGAGCGTGTTGGGCTTGGCCGCATCCAGGATGCCCAGCCCCAGCTCCGGCGTCGTCACCTGCAGGAGGTCCGGCTGGTTCTGGGCAATCCCTCCATGGATGTCCAAGTCGAATCCGGCCGTGTACCGGGCCAGGAGCTTCATGGCGCGGACCGGGATCGCGGGCGGCGCCGGCACCTGGTACCACTCGTCGGAGGGGGTTTCGACCGTGGCCAGCTGGAGGTTTCCGTCATACCCGGCGGGACGGACCTTGAGCCCCGTCCCGGGGTCTGCGCAGGGTTCCGGGTAGGTCTGAAGGCTCATCCCGGAGCCGCCCACCCCGGGGAGGGCATGGCCCCAGGTCCTGGCCTGGGCCAACCCGGCACTGCGGCTGATGTACTTCGCCTCCCCCGGGAGCCTGGGACTGCATTCATCTCCCGCCACATTCGGATCCCCCAAGTCGCCGCAGACGAACTCCCCCTGGGTGGTCAAGGTCAGGCGGGAGGCGGGCTCGAGAGCCGTCTTCAGGACCCGGCGGGCCAGGAGCAGGCCGTCCCGGCCCAGGACGTTCCCGACGGATTCCACCTCCTGGGCGCCGGCCGAAGGCAGGAGGCAGAACTCCGTGGAGCGCACCAGGAGATCGCTCTTGTCCACCGAACGCCAGAAGGAAGCGTTCGGGCCGAACTTGTTGAGGTCGCTGTTGGGGTTGAAGTTCGCCTTCAGGAGATCCCTCTTGGCCTGGGCGAGATCCGAGGCATCCGTGAAGGGGACGCCGTCGCAGAAGGCATTCCAGCGGTCCCAGGTGCCCAGATCGGAGGTGGAGGACAGGAGGCGGTCGGCCACCCGGTGGCAATCGTCCGTCGGGATCCAGGCGTTCGCGATCTCCGCGGGCTGAAGGGTGCCGATGAAATCCCCGGGACCGCCCTCCCGCGGCTCGAGGGGACTGCTGGTGGACTCGTCCAGATACAGGCCCTTCAGCCCGGCCAGCAGGGCGATCAGGACCGGGCGGCGGGTCCTTGCCCAGGCCAGATCCACGGGAGCGCGGCCCACGATCCTGCCGCCGATCCGCTCGAAGTCCGGGACCCGGCTCCCCGGCACCGTCTCGACATGATCCAGTTTGATCTCCCCCCAGCTGTGATAGGCCTTGCCCGATGCGGCGGTTAGGGCGTTCGGCGCCACCACCTTCCGGTCCACCCAGGCGTAGAGGGCCAGGTAGGGCTTGAAGACGTCCAGCTTGGCCTGACTGCCTCCCAGGGCGACGTCCCTCACCTGCCTCCAGTCCTGCCAGCCCGATGGGGGTCTCCGGTCGACCAGGTTGAGGCCGTCCACCTGGGCCAGCGGACCATCCCCGGCCACCCCGTCCTCCCGATCGACGGCCTCCGCCAGGGTCCCCAGCATCCGCCGGAGAACGGCGTTGTAGCCCATCGTCGAGGCCGCGGCCGGATCCCCCCCGTTGAGGTAGAACCCGCCCTGGGAGGAGACCTTCAGGCTGTAGGTGCCTTCCTGGGGTGCAAGCCTCCCGGAAACCCCCCGGTCCCGTCCGTCCTCGGACAGCACCGCAGGGCCAGCCGGTCCGCGAACGAAGAAGCTCGGCCGCATCGCATCCTCGACGGGGCAGGCGTCCGCATCGGCTGCGCTGCCGCTGCCCGTGCGGTGGTAGACCTCCTGGGAAGCCTCATAGAAGGATAACAGGCCGTCCGCCGAGCCGTCCCAGTTCTCCCCGCCGTAACGGTTATCGGAGGTTTGGGGATCCTGGCCGGCCGCAAGTCGCGCCAGGACATCCTCCAGACCGGAACGGGCCAGTAGGAGGGCCTGGGTGGCGCAAAGGCGCTGTTGGGAGGCCTTGCGCTCCAGGCGGGCCATGGTCACGAAGGCCACGCCAAGCACGGTCAGGACGCCCAGCACCCCCACCACCACGAGAAGGACAAGGCCAGACCGCCGCATCCGAGGGATTATGGCCCCGCTTCCCCGCTCCAGGCCAGGATCTTCCGGCCTCCCTCTGGCTCATAGACCACCGTCACGTCGTCCAATGGCACCGGAGCGGTCCCCGCGCGCGCGCGATCAAGGCTGCTCCCAACTCAGGATGCGCGGCCCGGACGCTCGTTGCCACGCGAAGGTGATGTCGTCGAACCAGGGGGTCTCCAGGGCCGGGGTATCCAGGGCCATGGGGGCGATCCCCGTCTTGAAGGCCACCTCGTACTGCAGGCTCCCAAGAGCCTCGCCGATCACGCTTCCCTGGCTTAAGGGGCGTTTCGAGCCGTCGCTCCGGCGCAGGGAGACCGTGACCGAGGCGTTCTGAAGACGGGCATCCAGGTCCCTCAACACCCCGTTCGGCTGGGAGGTGCCCATATTCCAACAGTAATTCATCTCCCGCCGGGTCTCCGAGGGAAGGTAGACCGTCCAGTACCCCGTCAGGAGACGCACGGCCCGGCCGCCTGCCAGTAGCATGGAGGTGGCGGTGAAGAGACCGTCCTCCCCCCGATAGTAGCGCCCGTCGTTGTAGCGCTGGGCGGCCCAGGTCTGGGTGCTCGTCTGGGCGGCCGGGGCATCGTCGGTGAAGTCGCAGATGGCGAATTCGTCGATCACGTCCTTCACGTTCTCAAGATAGGTCCCGATTTCCGCCCCCCCCTGGCACCCGATCACGAAGAAGGTACTGCCGTCCGCGAGATCCTGGCTCTGGCTAGGGTCCAGGTCTTCCCCCGGCGGGTAGAAGTAATCCTTGCTGGGCGCGTGAAGGCTCTCCTGCAGCAGGGAAAGCACGACGACGTCGCAATCCATCCCACTGCCACGCACGGTCTCGTCGGTGTCCCAGAGGGCGGCCATGAACTGCCAGCGCAGGCCGGGGTAGCGGGCCATGCCGGCGGGGTCCCTCGAGTCCATCACGCGGTCGATCTCATGGAACTTGTCGGCGCTCACCGCCTCGTTCTCCAGGAAGATGCCCTGGCAGTCGTTCTGGTATCTGCCCACCATGAAGGCCTGCGTGACGGGATTCCCAAGCGAATCCAGGGCCCCCCGGATGCAGCTGAAGTCGACATCGCCACCTTCATTCACGGGAGTCTTGCGTTCGCAGAACCGCTTCACCCAGAACCCCAGGGCGCCGTGGCAGGTGGGCCCCTGGCCCGCGGGAGGCGCCGCCGACTCGGTCGGCAGGTTGGGCTGGGCCTTGAAGGCGGGACAGCGGTGGGGCTGGATCTGGAGTCCGTCGGGAAGAAGGACGCCGGGCTCCCGTCCCGGCGTCCTGGGCCAGATGCTCTCCCCCGCGTCCGTCTGGAGGTCCGTATCGCAGCCCCCTGGCCCCGGGGAGGCACGGCTCCTGTCCACGCCCTGGTCCGCATCCAGGCTGTCGTCGAAATGATGCAGGAAGGTCATGTTCCCGGTCGGATCGGTCTCCAGCGTGGCCAGGGCGACGGCCCCGTCCACCTCCTCCGCCTTGCCCTCCCGGACGGCAAGCGGAGAGTTGGGGTAGGTGACCACGCCCAGTCCCGTCGGCTTCCCCCAGGTCTTCCAGGAGGGGTCAGAGGCTCCGGTCGTGTGCCCCAGGACGGTGTCGCCCGCAAGCGAAAGGTAGTCCTGGAACTTCTGGTTCCCTCCCACGAAATCCTTCTGGGTGGTCTGGCGAACCAGGGTGAAGGCCTCCACCCAGGCCCCAAGGGAACGCTCCGCCAGGAGCCTCCCGTCGGGCCCCAGGATCCTTCCCAGGGCGGTGAGGGTGAAGGTCCCGGTGGGGTACAGGCTCCCTTCCGTGGACCAGGCCGTCAGGTCCGACTTGTCCACCCAGCGGAACATGAGCTGGTCGGGGATTTCCTTGTTCAGGCCGGTGTTGGGATCGAAGTTGGCCCTCAGGATGTCCGGAGGGATGAGGTTGGGTTCGAGGCCGAGCCCCGGGAACACGTCCGAGACCAGGGTGTCGCAAAAGACGGCGAACTCCCCCCAGGTCTCGAAGGGATCTCCCGCACGCCTCAGGACAAGGCGGTCGGCGATTTTGCCGGCCTCCACGCTGGAGATCGTGCGCGGGCCGTTGTTCCTGTTCCTCCCGAACCGGACGGCCTGCAGGCCATCCATCAGCGCGATCAGGACGGGCCTGGAGGCGGTGTTCAGGTTGACGGGGGGGCGCCCCTCCTCCTCCAGGGCCAGGGGAAGACGCTCCTTCTTGACCTCGCTCAAGGACGCCGTAGCCGGCTGGGTGAGGTAGGCGTTGGGGTGTACGACCTTGGCATCGGTCCAGCTGCACACGGTCAGGTAGGGCGAGAGATCCTGGCCCGTGCCGATCCGGACCTGAAGATCGGCCACGGAGGCATATCCCCCCATGGGGCGGTTCTGGAGCACGAGGGTCCCCAGGTTCGTCACCCCCACCTGGGGCTGGGCACCCAGGACGTTCAGGATGCGCGCCAGCTGGAAGTTCCAGCCCCGGCCGGTGTCCTTGGGGTCGGCGGGAATCCTCCGGATGTCCGGATCCCTGCAGTCGGGGATGGCGTCGCTGTCCCGATCCTGCTCATCCAGGAAGCCGCCGTTGACGTTGATCTTGGCCGACTCGTCCTCCACCTTGAGCGCGTAGACAGCCTCGGCCGAGGCAAACCTCCCCGACAGGCCCCGGTCCCTCCCGCCCACGGAGATCACCGCGGGGTTGCCCAGCTGACGCACGAAGAAGCTCGGCCGCATCGCCTGGGCGACGGGACAGGCGTCGAGGTCGGCGGCCGTACCCCCGCCCGTGCGGCGGTAGACCTCCTGGGAAGACTCATAGAAGGACAACAGGCCGTCCGCCGAGCCGTCCCAGTTCTCCCCGGCGTAGCGGTTATCGGCGGCCTGAGGATCCTGCCCGGCCGACAGCCGCGCCTGGGCATCCTCCAAGCCGCTGCGGGCCAGCAACAGGGCCCGCGTGGCGTTCAGCCTCTGCTGGGAGGCCCGGCGCTCCAGCCGGGCCAGGGTCACGAAGGCGGTCGCCAACAGAGCCAACACGCCCAGGGTCCCGAGCACCACGAGCAGGGCGAAACCCTTTCTTCCGGCCACGTCTACTTCCCTCCACCCCAAGCCAGGATCCGGGGGCCCCCGGCCGGCACGTACGTAAGTGTGATGTCGTCGAGGACGGGGGATTCCAGAATCGGCGCCTTGAGCTTCTCCCAGTCGCCGGTGTTGTCCCCAAGGCGGGGGCAGAGGTTCGCGCCGATCTTCAGGATGCCCCCGGCCAGTGGGACGGCAAGAGGTCCGCCGTCGCGGGAGACCGCCAAGGGGGAACCCGAACCATCCAGGAAGGACATGATTGCCCCCGCGGTCTTGTCCCGCAACGACAGGACCTCCCCGGAGCCGTAGAAGACCCGGTTGGCATTGGGCCACAGGTCCAGGGCGGGGTACTCGACGTCCATCGGCGCCGAGAAGCAACGGGGCAGCACGAGGGTCCATCGCGCCCCCAGGACGGTGGTCCCCTTGCCCAGGGGGATGGGGCAGGAGACGAATTCGGGAACGCCGGGATCCAGGCCCGCGTCCTCCTTGTAGTAGCGCCCCGAGGAGAAGGTGCCCTGGGCCAGGGTCATGCACTCGGCCATGTTCGTCGTGCGCGAGAGGCAGGCGAACTCGTCAAAAGTCCCGTCCGCCGCGGTGGACGCCGCATTGATCTGACAGCCACGCAGGCCCAGGTAGAAGAAGGGCGTTCCGATGCTGCCGTCCTCCCGAAAGGTGTCCCGCGTGAGCCGGTTCGCCTCGGGATTCGGGCCGCCCCCATCGGGCTGGAAGACAGGGAGGGTGTTGTAGTACTGGGTATAGGTGTCCCGGTGGGAGGTGGCATTGACCGCCAGGCATCCGTAGTCGACCCAGTTCGCCCCCCGGAGGTTCCACTGGAAGGTGAGGAGGTTCCAGCGGTGGGCGAACCAGAAGGCCTTCGCTCCCCTCAGGGGATCCCAGGGCTCGAACCAGGGGCCCTGTTCGATGTGCAGGTCGCCGGCGAAGCGGTTCTCGACCAGGGCGCCCCAGAGGCTTTTGCCGAATTCCCGGCGCTTCGCCCCGATCCGGAAGCACTGCGTGCCGCCGTCGGTGATGAAGGCCGGGGGAGTCGCCATCGGGCAGAGGTTCAGGAAGGTCGGTGCGCGTCCGAAGGCGGGGCCCGCCCCGAATTCGGGCCCGTAGGACGGCTTGTACCAGAACTGCAGGAGGCCCTGGAGGCCGTCGCCGAGGTTGGCCCGGGCCTCATAGCCGGGCGTCCGATCCGCTTCGGAATAGCAGCCATCGGGATAGAGCATGTTGAGCCTGGCGGCCGGCCCCACAGGGCCCCGGCCCAGGAGGGAGTCGGCCGGGGACCCCATCTGGACATCCAGCGTGCAGGTCTTGGAGCCCTTGGCGAAGGTCGCATCGTACCGGTCGTCCCAGGAGGCCAGGAAGGTCAGTCCGGGGTTGCGGGCCGGGTCGTCCTCGCCCTCGACGGTCGCCAGCTGGAGGCCGCCGTCATAGACCGCCGGCGGCGGACAGGGGCTCCCGGGCCACTGGGGCTCCGGATAGCTCTGCAGGGCGAGCCCCTTCCCGCCTGCCGCGAGAACGGCCGGAAGACGGCTTCCCGAGGTCCGCTCCACGCCGCCGGAGGGGGCGATGAACCCCGCCTCGCCGGGGCGGCGGAAGGCCGCCTCGTCGCCGACCACGTCCAGGACGCCGAGATCGCCGGCGCAGAATTCCGACTGGGTGGTCATCCGGAAGCGTTCCAGGACTGCCTCCAGGGTCAGGGTGCGCTCGGCCAGGATCCTGCCCTGCCCATCCAACACCCTGCCGCAGGCGTCCATGCGCAGGGTGGGCGGCGGCTCCAGGGAGAATTCAGTCGAGGAGGCCACCAGGTCGGACTTGTCGACCAGCTTGAAGGCGGTCTCCCCTGGGTTGAACTTGTTCAGGTCGCTGTTGGGATTGGCGTTGGCCTTGATCAGGTCCCGCTGGGCCTGGTTGAGGAAGGGAAGCCTGAGGTCCACGAAACGGCTGAACTCGTCCCAGGAGTCGAAGGACGGCGTCCCGTCCCAGTCCGGGTACTCCGCGGGAACATCCCCGAACCCGGCATGCCCCTGGATCGCTCCAGCCACGGCGGAGGCCTGCTCCGGCGTGAGCGAGACCTTGAAGAACAACCCCAGGCTTCCCCGATCATGCAGGGAACTGGAGCCGTCGGGGAGGGTGCTGACCCCGAACATGCTCGTGACGTAATGCGGATCCAGGTGGATGGCGGATATCCCCTCGAGCAGGGCCTTGAGGACCGCCGGCCTGTTCCTGGCCCAGTTCAGGTCCACGGGGGCCCGGCCCACGAGGTTCCCCTGGCTGTCCCGCTCGAAATCCGGGGCATAGGAGTTGGTGTGGGGGTTGAACGCCCGCTTCCCCGACCAGGGCGCGCCGACCCCCACCGGGGCGTTCTCCGTGCTGACCAGGACCGGGGTATCCCGTTGCCCCACCCTGATTTCGGCCCAGGCCGCCGCCGTCTGCGCAGGCCCCGCAACGAGCGGGTACGTCTCGTAGACCCCGGGGAGGACTTCCCAGTTCGGATCCACGTTGGGCCGGATGACCTTCTTGTCCACCCAGGCCCGGAAGGCCAGGTAGGGCCTGAACACCTCGCGCTTGGCCGGGTCCCATCCCAGGACGGTCGCCGCCTCCTCCAGGGAACGCCATCCCCCTGCCGGCCTCAGGGTCACCAGCCTCTCCCCGTCGTCCCGGGGGAAATACACCCAGGTCGGATCCGGATCCCCCCACTCGTCCAGCCCGCCTTCCGGCAGCAGTTCGGCCAGGTTCCCCAGGATGCGCTTGAGGGTGGTGTCGTAGGTCCCGGGATGCTCCCCGGCGGAACTCAGGTCACCGCCGTTCACATAGAGCCCCTCCTCGGAGCGGACCCGGAGGCTGTAGATCCCTTCTCCCAATGCGCCCGAGCTTCCCCGCTCCCGGCCGTTCACCGGCTGGCGCCGCGGGGCGCGCCGGCCGGAGACGTCCAGGATGCCGGCATCCTGCCGGAAGTAGGAAGGGCGCAGGGCGTGCTGGACGGGGCAGTCCTCCAGGTCGGCCACCCCTCTGCGATACATCTCCGCAACGGCCTCCAGGCCTGTCACCGCCCCATCATCGTTCCAGTCCTCGCCGCGGTAGGCGTTCTCCGGCGTGGCGGGATCCTGCCCACAGCGCAGGCGGGCCAGGGCATCCTCCAGGCCGCTGCGGGCCAGGAGATAGGCCTTGGCGGCGTTCAGGCGCTGCTGGGAGGCCTTGCGCTCCAGCTGGGCCAGGGTCACGAAAGCCGTGGCCAGCACGGTCAGGACCCCCAGGACGCCCACCACGATCAGCAACGTAAGACCCTTTCTACCGCTCACCGCGCCTCCTCCAGGACGGACTTCTCCACCGTGACCGAGCCGCCCCAGACCGAGATGCCCCAGGCCCCGCCGCGCGCCACCGGGGTGAAGGTCCCGGCAAGGCTCTCCCGCCCCACGGAGAAGACCGGCCTCCCGTTCAGGCGCCCCCTCAGGAACTCCCCGTCCCAGACGACCTCGACCACCTCGCGGGGAGCCGGAGACCGTCCAGCCAGGGCGGCCGTCCAGGAATGCCAGGTCCCGTCGGCCGGCAGGACGAAGCGGACCTCCGTCGCGGCGCTCCGTTCCTGGAGCACCGTGACCCAGCGGTAGGCTGCGGGGAAGGAGCCTTCCGCCTGAAGCCGGGGGGCATTCCCATCCAGCCGGGATCCTGCAGGCAGGAGGGCGCGGCCGGCCAGGGCGGCTGCCGCGGCGGACCTGGCCTCCCAAAGACCCTCGGATTCCTCCGGGGTGCAGGGGGCTTCCTGCCAGCCCCGGGAGGTCAGGGAGAGCCTCCTGCCGGGACCGGTCCGGAGGACACGCCCCCCTTCCCGGATCGTCGCCTCCCCTTCCATCACCCACACCGTGGCCTGGGATGTCTCCTCGGCCTGGGCTTCGCCGAGCAGCCAGTGCCAGGAAACCGCCTGGGGAAGCGCCGCGAGGGTCACCTTCGCCAGGCCCCGCTCCAGGACAAGCTCACCCCGGGGAAGACGGAGGGCCGCCGCCTCCCCCCGGGTCACTTCCAGCCAGCAGGTCCCACCCTCCAGACGGAGTCCGCGGCTCCCGGCCTCGCAGGCCGCCCGGGCCCCGGGCTCCAGGAGGAGTTCGGCACCGGAAGCCAGGAAGGCCCTCGACTCCCGCCCGGCGTCCAGACGTCCCCGGGGAAAGCTCCTCGCCTCCCCTCCCGCAGGCGACTTCGGATGGTCGGAGCCGGCCTCCCCCCGCGGAGGCGGAGACTTCGCCGGCAGGAGCCAGAAACCCAGGGCGGCCAGGAGGACCGCGGCGGCGGCGCGCCAGAACCTGAACGGGGAGCCGGTGGCCGGGCGAAGGGACTCCAGGCGGGCGTAGACCGTCTCCGGCAACGGGGGATCCTGAGGGGCCTGACCGGCGGCACCCAACAGGAGCAGGGCCTCCTGGCAGGCCGGGCAGGTCCCGGCATGGGATTCCAAGGCCTCGCGTGGGGCCTCCTCCAGGAGACCGGCCTGGTAGGCGGAAAGGGTGCCGGGCGGGGGGCAGGGGTTCTTCATGCCCTTGACGTCGGGAGGAAGGACAAGCCCTTGACGGCCTTTCGCGGATTATTTCCGGGGGTCCTCCAGGCGGGACCGGATCTGGAGGCGCGCGCGGCTGAGGACCTGGCCCGCCGCCTCGGCGGAGAGCCCGAGCGCCGCTCCGATCTCCCCGAGGGATCCCCCGCGGGCCTGGAGCGCGAGTGCGAGGCGGGCGCGGGGAGCCAGGCGATCGACCTCCCCCTGGAGCAGGGCCTGGGCCTCCCGGGACTCCAGGGCCGAGCCCGGACCCTCGCCGGGGTCGGCCGGCTCTCCGGGCATTTCCAGGCCCCCGCTCCCGAGGGAGGTGTCGTCGAACACGCGACGGATCGCCACGGCGGCCAGGTAGGCCTCGACCCTGCCCTGGCCCCGGTATCCCCTCAGCACCCGAAGATCCTTTTCCAGGAAGGACAGGAAGACCATCTGGAGCATGTCGGCGACCTCCTGCTCCCCCGAGGGGCGGCGGCAGCGCCTCAGGGCGCGGCGGCAGACGCCGGCGAGCAGGGGGGCGAAACGCCGGACGAAGGCCTCCCAGGATCCCGGCGAGGCGGCAAGGCAGTCCTCCAGAAGGGCCTGGTCTGCGTCCGGGGGCACGGCCGGGCATGGTAGGGGGGATGACGCCGTCTTCGCCAGTGTGGCGGAGGGGGAGGGATTCGAACCCCCGGGAGCCTTGCGGCTCCACCGGTTTTCAAGACCGGCGCATTAGACCGCTCTGCCACCCCTCCGCGGGAACGGATGGGCTAGGATGATCGGGGCTTGGGCTCTTCGGACCCGCCGGCGGCCGGCTCCTCGAGCGCCTGCCCCTCCTCGGCCAGGATCCTCTCCTCCACGAAGAGCGGCGCATCCAGGCGGACGGCCAGGGCGATGGCATCGCTGGGGCGGCAGTCGACCTCATGGGAGGCCTCGCCCTGGCGCACCCTCAGCTTGGCGTGGAAGACCCCCCCCTGGTTGCCGGGGATGTACTTGTCGATGGCCACCTGCTCGACGGTCCCGGAGAGCTTGGCGAGGAGGTCGGCCATGAGGTCGTGGGTCATGGGGCGGCTGACCGGCTCACCGTTGACGCGGCGGTTGATGGCCACGGCCTCGAAGAGGCCGATCCAGATGGGCAGGATGCGCTTGCCGCCCTTCTCCTTGAGCACGATGACCTGGGACTCCTGCTCCTCGGAGATGATGATGCGGCTCAGCTCGACGGCGATGAAGGACATGGCCGCATTCTAGCCTTTGGGCCCACGGCCCTCCAGGACCGGTTCCCGGCCGGCGCAGGAAAGCACCGGAAGACGGGGATAGGGAGGCAGGTCCGGCCGGCCGCACCGGACGAAGACGGAGCCCCGGGTGTTCCCCAGGATCCTGGCGTGAAGGCAGGAAGGGCAGAGGCCCGCCTCCTGCGGAGGAAGCGGGCCTGCTGCCATGTCGACTAGCGCTTGGAGTACTGGAAGCTGCGACGGGCCTTGCGGCGCCCGTACTTCTTGCGCTCCACCATCCGGGAGTCCCGGGTGAGGAAGCCCTGCGCGCGCAGCTTGGGCGCCAGCTCCGGCTCGGCCTTGGCCAGGGCCCGGGCGATGCCCATGACCATGGCGCCGGCCTGCCCCGTGGGGCCGCCGCCGTTGATGTTGGCCAGCACGTCGTACTTGCCCGGGGTCGGGCTCAGCTGCAACGGCGCCTTCACGGCCTGCTGTTCCCGGCCGCGGTGGAAGTACTCCTCCAGCTTGCGCCCGTTCACGGCCATGACGCCGGCGCCCGGCTTGAGGCGCACCCGCGCCACCGCCTCCTTGCGCCGCCCCACGCCCCAGATCGTACCCGTCGTATCCGCCATCACTTACCCTCCTTGAGCCGGTCCCCGAGGAACCGGTCTAGTTCCGGAATGCTGTAGATCTTCTTCGCGGTCCTCTCAATATCATAGGGGATTCTTCGGAACACCACCGACTCCCCGTCGAAGGTCACGTAGCTGGAGCGGACGTCCCCGTCGCGGGGCTGGCCCACCGAACCGACGTTGATCAGGGCCTTCTTCCCCGGCTCGCACATGTAGATGTCGCAGAGCTCGGACGGGGAGAGATAGCCCTCCTCCGTGTAGACCCCCGGGATGTGGGAGTGACCGACGAAGCAGAGCCTCTGGAAGCGGCTGAAGATGTCGGCCATCTTGCGCCGGTCCATGCCGTCACGCGGCACGATGTACTCGGTGGTCGGGGCCCGCGGCGAGCCGTGGACGTAGAGGATGTCGCCGACGGCCTTCATGGGCACGAGCTTCTCCAGGAAGGCCCAGCGGGCGATCTTGGCCGGGTCGTCGCTCTCGATGTCCAGCTTCTTGCGGGTCCAGTTGATGGCATCCCGGGCGCGGACGTTGAAGGTGTTCGCGTCCGTGAGGAGGGCCTCCTCGTGGTTCCCCAGCAGGGTGAGCTTCCAGGTCTGGGCCAGGTCCAGGGCCTCCTCGGGCTCCGGTCCGTAGCCGATCACGTCCCCCAGGCAGATGATCTCCGTGATGCCCTTGGACCGGATGTCCTCGAGGACCACCGACAATGCGGCCATGTTGCTGTGGAGATCGGAGATGATGGCCTGCATGGGCTCAGCGCCCGGAGGCGGGGGCGGCCTCGGCCTCCTCGACCAGCATCACGGGGATGCCATCCCGGACGGGGTAGCGGCGGCCGCAGGACACGCAGGCCAGACGCTCCCCTTCTAGGCGGACCTCCGTCTTGCAGACGGGGCAGGCGAGGATCTCTAGAAGTTCCTTGTCGATCATGGGCAAAACCGATGCTAGCCCCTTCCCTCCGGGGAGGTCAAGGAGAATGCCTCGGGGGAACGGAAGGGCAGGCCCCTTCCTTGCGCCCTGCCGGGCCCGGGCCTACACTGGGGCCGTGAAGGAGAGATCCGAAGGCACGACCCTGGTCTTCGTCCCCTCCGGGGACCTCGGGGAAGCGGAGTGCGCGCGGGTCGAGGCCCTGGCCGCCGAGCGCAAGGCCAAGGCCGCCGTCCTGGATCTTTCGGAGGCGACCTACCTCTCCAGCCAGGGGGTCGGGATCCTGCTGGCCCTCCAGTCCCGCCTGGCCGCCCTCAAGTGCCTCCTGATCCTGGCTGCCCCCACCCCCCTGGTCCGCCGCATCCTCCACCAGGCCGGCCTGGCCGGCCTCCTGCCCGTCCATCCCACGCTCGAGGCGGCCCTCGCCTCGACCTCAGGACGCTGACCGCCCCGCCCAGGCCCTCGCCGGAAGCAGATTCCCCAGCGTGCGGAAATGCCCGTCGGGCAGGCCCGCCGCCCGCTTGATCCACACGTCGCGCTCGAGGGGCGAGGGCAGGGCCTGGATCCTGCGGATCTCCTGAAGGGGAATGCGTCCCAGGGCGGACCAGGCCGTGACCGGCACGGGGTAGTCGCTCCCGTGCACGGTCTTGGCCAGGACCTCGGGGTCCTGAAGGAGCCTGGCCACGTGGCGCAGGCGGTTGGGGGAGCTGAAGGCCGCCGTATCCCCCCAGCAGTTCGGGTACTTCCGGGCCAGGGCCGCGAAGGTCCCGTGGAACTCCGGGTCGACGAGACCGCTCTTGGTCCCGCTGTGGGCGGCGACGACGGTCACCCCACAGTCCAGGGGCGTCTCCAGCAGGGCTG
>JAHFOU010000298.1 GCA_023261525.1 Planctomycetota bacterium
GGGAGGACTTCTCCCGTGGGCTGACCTCGAGCATCGAAGGTCTCGAAGGCCCGCCCCCGTCGAATGAAATCCGCGAAGAGGGGCAGCCGGCTCGTCCAGGTGCAGAAGGACGGGTTCATTCCATAGTGCGTGTTCATTAGAGTAACTCCTCGGTCTCCGTCCGCTCCCACTCGACTCGCAGGCCCTCCGCGTCCATCCCGAACTCGGTCTCCTCGCCGCAGTACGATCCGGAGTTGTGGGCGTACAGTTTCACGGTAGCTCCGATGGGGATGCCCAGGTGAACCCGAACGAGAGCCTCCAGTCGGTCGGTGTTGATCACGACGGTATCTTGGGTGCGCGTCGTCCGCACGGTCTTGATAGCTTGTTTCATCGTCTCTCAGGTTGGGTGCGGTGAAAGAGAATCGTACATGGAAGACAGCGGGCACGCCGAATCTGGGAAGCACTGGCCTTCCGTAACTGGGTGTGACCGCACTCCAACAGAATGAGGGCGGTGCGCCCCCGGCCGATGCAGCCAGTGTTCCGAACTCGGCCGAGGGTTACTAATACCACTTTCTGCCAGCTCATCGTCATTGGCGATTCTCCAGCATGCGGGCCGCGGCCGCGAGCCCGTCTTGATCAACGTGCGTGTAGCGGAGGGTTGAGCGGAAGTCCCGATGGCCCAGCCAGGCCTGCACCACAGGCAAGGATACCCCGGCCTGCACTAGGCGGGAGGCTGCCGTGTGGCGGAGGGTGTGGGGCACGATCTCGGAATTGCCCCGGCTCCAGTCCATGCTGTCCCGCGCAGCGCGGAAGATGTGGTTCACACGGGACTGGCTCAGTCGGAAGGGGGCGCTCAAGTCCTTTTGTACCCTCAGGACCTGCACAGCCTCATTCGTCAAGGGTACCCATCTCGAGTCCCCGTTCTTGCTCGTGCGCACAATGACGTGGGGCCGTTGTAGGAGGTCAACATCCGCCCACTGGAGGGCCAGGGCCTCACCCACGCGCAGGCCCGTCTCGCCTAGGAAGCGTACGAGCAGGCCCACGGCGAGGCCATTGGGCTGAATCACGCACGCGGAGGCCAGCAGGTTGACCTCGGCCGGGCTGAGCCAGCGAGTGCGCCCCCGGGGCTCCTTCTGCCAGGGCATGGCAGTCGAGTCCTGCCCGGCACTCTTCAGGGCCACGCGCAGGGCGGATAGGTGTCGATTCACGGATGCGGGCCCCAACCCGCTCGCCCGCATGGCCAGCACAAGGGCCCGGAGGCGGGCCTCCGTGACCCGGGCCACCGAGGTCGTCCCCCCGAGCCAGGCGATGGTGCGCTGGGCCCGGGCCGCGCTGGTGTCCCCGCTCTTCTGGGCATTGAAGCGGTCGCGCTTGGCGAGTTGGAGGGCTTGGAGGAGGTTGGTCATTTACTGTTGGGATCGATCAGCCGATCCAAGGCTCTTCGCAGCATCTGGGCATACCATTCGGCGTGTTCTGGGGTATCACTTGGGAAGCCAACTGGGAATGACTGTTCGGCAAGGCGAAGCCAGACTTGTCGAGGTCCACCATCTTCCTGAACCCGTGTAGTGATCGTGTACCTCACCGTTCCTTCCTCGCCGGGTGGCTCAGGACCATCCGGACCCGAAGTCGTCTCCTGGGTTTGGAAAGTGCCCTTCTCGGGGTCGTCCGGGCCGGTCTGCCCGGCTAGAATCGCCAGCCGGGCCGCCAAGTCCTGGATCAGGGTCTCGATCTGGGTCTTGGCCTTCGCCGCCTTGGTCCGTTCGGCGAGGGTCATGGCGTGCCCGACGGCGATCTGGCAGGCCCCTTGGAGGTTGACGGCGTATCCCAGGACCTTCCGATGTCGTCCCAGTCGGCGGCGGACTTCCCAGTGGTCCGCGTTGTCGCTCTCGGCGGGCACGAAGGTGATTTCGAAGGTCCCCAGAACGATGGTCATGGCTGGCCCCTCATGCGGTCCCCGATGTGCCCCTTGGCCTTGGCCTGCGCGGCTATCTGGATATTCAGGTCGTCCCAGTGCACAGCGCGACTCCCGTCCCGGCGCCGGGTACAGCCGAAGATCCGCCATTCGAGGCCCCAGTGGCGCCCCAAGAGTTTGCGCAGTTGGCGGCGGTCCGCGCGCCTAACCGGTGTAATGTGGGCGTTGGCGTAGCCATAAGGGTGTCTCTCCACCCATTGGAAGAATTGCTGGAGGGCTTGCAGCCGGAGGGTCCAGTGTCGGTGTCCGCTCGCCATGTCTGAAGTCTAGTCGATGAAGGCGGATTCGGCCAGGTCTTTCTTCGATTGCGTGGCCATGTCTTGGGTCACGCGCTCGATGAAGGCCTCGAGCCGGTCCGCGCGGCGCCGCTCGATTCGGAGGGCAAGACGGTAGAGCCGGCGAAGGCGGGCCCAACGCGAAAGACGACGTCGGAAGGATGTGGTGCTCATGCCCGCTTCAGCCGAGGTAGGTGTCCGGACCGAATGGCCAGCCAGAGGATAGCTTGGAAATGGGCGGGAGATCGCCCCGCTCGTTCGGCAGCACCCTGGTAGGCGGACTCGAGGGCCCGGTACCACCGGACCCTCCCGCTCTCCGGGTAGCCCGCGGCGCGCGCGGCCCAACGGTCGATCGTGACGCAAGAATGGTCCCCGGACAGGTTCCGGGCGAAGCGCGATACCTTGGGCCCCGTGGGCACGCTGGCGCCCTCGAGCGCGGCCCGGGCCAGGCGCCGGTTGCGGCCGTAGGTCGGCATCGGGGTCAATGGGTCCACGAGAAAGGCCGGGAGGCGGGCCAGGAGGTATTCCCACCGGGTCGCGGGGGAGAGGATGGCCGTGGCCAGGAGGACGCGCCCTTCGTCCTGGCCGACCGCGCGCGCGAGTCGGCGGATGCGGGCGCCTTCGACGTCGTACCAGCACGGGCCCCGGTCGTCGGGGAGGAGACGGTAGCGGGCGAGGAGGAGGGCAACGATCGGATTCATGCTCGGAGTCTACCCCGACGAAAAAGGCCCCGCTCCCTCGGATTCGAGGAAACGGGGCCCCCAGTCCGCTGGAAGACTAGCGGGCTGCCAATCGGCAGAGCTCCACGACTCGGGTCAAACCCGCCTCGAGCGATTCGAAGGCGTGTTTCTGGCATAGTGCGTGGATCAATTCCGCGGTCCAGGCGTCGATACTGTGGGTCTCGCATCCAAAGGACAGCGTCGCAGTGCCGTCGGCGCCCCGGAAAGCAATCCACCCATAACTGGTGTGACCGGATAGGAAGATGCGGGTTGCTCCAGCGGTCAGACGGGCTCCGGGCGCAACGTGTTGAAGGGGGTCTACGGAGGCCTGGTGGGCCACGGAGGCCCCTTCGCCCACGGAGGCCCCGTCGCCCACGGAGGCCCCGTCGCCCACGGAGGCCCGGTGGCCCACGAAGGCCCCGTGGCCCACGGAGGCCCGGTGGCCCACGGAGGCCCCGTGGCCCACGGAGGCCCCGTAGCCCACGGAGGCCCCGTAGCCCACGGAGGCCCCGTCGCCCACGGAGGCCCCGTCGCCCACGGAGGCTTTGTCGCCCACGGAGGCTTTGTCGCCCA
>JAHFOU010000031.1:0-8812 GCA_023261525.1 Planctomycetota bacterium
GGGCGGGCACCACCGAGACGCCCAGGCTGGAGCCCCCGTGACGGGGCTTCACCACCACGGGCCAGCCCAGGGGGGCGATCTGGTCCGCCACCGCCGCGGGGGCATCCGAGGCCTTCACCAGCACCCCGTCCGCCACGGCCACCCCCGCGCGGGAGAGGGCCTGGCGGGCCGCCCACTTGTCCATGGCCAGGGCGCTGGCCTCGGGACCCGAGCCGGTGTAGGGGATGCCGCGGGATGCCAGGGTCTTCTGGGCCCGTCCGTCCTCCCCGAAGCCCCCGTGCAGGGCCAGGAAGGCGGCGTCAAAACGCCCCGGGACGACGCCCTCCAGGGCCTCGTCCTTCACGTCCAGGGCGGTCGCGACGTGGCCCAGGCGGGCCAGGGCCTCGGCCACGGCCCGGCCGGACCGGAGCGACACCTCACGCTCCCCGGATGTTCCACCCATCAGCACGACAACCCTCAGGGCCAACGGACCACCTCGAGTTCCAGCTCCACCCCGCGGGCACGGCGTACTCCTTCCCGCACCCGGTCGATGAGGCGTCCTACTTCATCGGCCGTTGCCCCCCCGAGATTCACGATGAAATTCGCATGGCGGTCCGAGACCTGGGCCTGGCCCTCCCTCGCGCCCTTGAGGCCCGCGGCATCGATCAGCTGTCCGGCGGACTTCCCGGGGGGGTTCTTGAAGATGCACCCGGCGCTGGAATCCCCCAGGGGCTGGGTCCTGGCCTTCTCGTCCTTGATCGCCCGGGCGGCTTCCCGAAGGGCCTCGGGATCCCCGGACCCCAGGGAGAACCGGGCCGAAATCACCGTCATCCCCTTCAAGCCGGATTTCCGGTACCCGAATCTGCACATAGACTTGGGAAGGATCTTCCTCTCCCCCAAGGCGTCCACCACAGAGACGGAGACGAGGGAGGCGGAGATCTCCGTGTGGCGGCTTCCGGCGTTCATGGCCAGAGCCCCCCCGACGGTGGCCGGGATGCCGACCAGGCCTTCCAGGCCGGCCAGGCCTTCCGCCAGGGTCCGGCGGATCAGGGGCTCCAGGGAGGCCCCGGCGCCGGCCTCCACCTGGCCCTCCCGGATCGAAACTTCCTGGAAGGCCCCGGCCGTCAGGCGGACCACGGCCAAGGGGATCTCCCCCTCCGCCACCAGGACATTGGCCCCCACCCCCAGGGTCTCCAGACGGACCCCCAGGCCCGAGGCCTCCCGGCGCAGGAGGGCCAGATCCTCCGCATGCCGCGGCTCGGCCAGGAGGGCCACCCGGCCTCCCACCCCCATCCAGGTCAGGGGCGCGAGGGGCTGGTCCCGGCGGAACGGCACGCCGGCCTTTTCCAACCTCCTCCCCAACTCCCCGAACGGGCTCATGCGAGGAAGGAAAGCATCCGGGGGGCGAGGGCGCCGATGTCCCCGGCCCCCAGCACCAGCAGGAGGTCCCCGGCGACGGCCCGGGAGGCCACCGCCCGCCCGGCCGCCTCCAGGCCCTCGGCCCCGGAGGCCCGGCCGCCCTCCTTTTGGATGGCCTCCACGAGATCCTGGGGACCGACCGTCCCCTCCTCGCCGCGGGCGGCGTAGATGTTGGGGATCACGGTCTCCTCCGCCTGGGCCAGGACCCGGGCGAACTCGGAGAGGAAGACCCGGGTGCGGTGGTACTGGTGGGGCTGGAAGACCACCCGGATGGCCTTGCCCGGACGGCGCTGGCGCAGGGCCTCCAGGGTGCAGGCGATCTCCCGCGGATGGTGGCCGTAGTCGTCGTAGACCTCCACGCCCCGGGCCTCCCCGAGGCGCTCCAGCCTCCTCGACGCGCCGCGGAACTCCGCCAGGGCGGCCCTGACGCGATCCGGGGCCGTCCCCAGCGCCAGGGCGGCCGAGGCGGCGGCGGCGGTGTTGAGGGCGTTGTGGCGCCCGGCCAACGGGGTGCGGATCTCCATTCCGCGGAAGCGGTAGCGGCAGCCCTCCGGGCCCGTCTCGAGCCCCTCCAGCCGCCAGGTCGCGCCTTCGGAGAAGCCGTAGGTCTCCGCGCCCGGGATCCGGGCCGCCCTCGCGTCGTCCGCGCAGGCGATCACCCGGCCGGCCTGGGCGGCGAAGGTCCGGAAGGCCGCCTCGATCTCGTCGAGGTCCTTGTAGCAGTCCAGGTGGTCGGCATCGATGTTGGTCACGACGGCGATCTCGGGACGGTAGTTCCAGAACGAGCGGTCGTATTCGCAGGCCTCGATCACGAAGGCCTTCCCCCGCCCGTAGCCCGCCGAGCCCTTCAGCTGGGGCACCACGCCCCCGATCAGGTAGGTCGGGTCCGCCCCCGCATGGGAAAGGATAAAGGCCAGCGTCGAGGTCGTGGTGGTCTTGCCGTGGGTGCCGGCGACGGCCACCCCCCTTGTGCCCGCCATCAGGCGGCCGGCGGCCTCGGCGTACTTCCAGACCGGGAGGTTCCGGCGCCGGGCCTCCGCGAGCTCGGGGTTGTCGGCCGGCACGGCGGCGGAAGCGATGACCCCGGCCGCGTCCGCGGGGACATTCCTGGCGTCATGCCCCCCCCGGTCCCGGTCCGATCCGCTGACCCGGTGCCCCAGGCCGGTCAGGATCTGGGCCAGGCCGGACATCCCCGCCCCGGCGATGCCGACGAGATGAAGCGCCTGCGGCGCCCCGCGGAGGTCAGTCTCAGGCCGCACGGGCGGCCTTTTTCGAGGCGAGGGCCAGGAGGCGGTCGGCGAGCGTGAAGGCCGCCTCGGGATGCCCGAGGGTGCGGGCCCTCTGGCCCATGCCGGTCCTCAGCGCGGCATCCCCCAGCAGGCGGGAGATCTCGGCGGCCAGGCGGGCGGGCGTGGCCTCGGACTGCTCCAGCAGGACGGCGGCGCCCCGCTGGGCGGCCTGGAGGGCGTTGGCCTTCTGGTGCCCGTCGGCGGATCCGGGCAGGGGCACGAGGAGGGAGGGCTTGCCCAGGGCCAGGATCTCGGCCAGGGCGTTGCCGCCCGCGCGGGAGATCACCACCGAGGCCTCCCGGTACGCCGGTCTCATGTCCTGCAGGAAAGCCAGGACCTCCGCCTTCACCCCGGCGCGGGCATAGAGGGCCGAAACCTCCTCCACGTCCTTGGCTCCGGTCAGGTGGCGGATCCCCAGGCCGGGGAAGGCCCGGGCCACGGCGACCAGGGCTTCCGCGGCGGCGGCATTCAGGGCCGAGGCCCCCTGGCTGCCGCCGAAGACCAGGACGCCCGGACGCGCGGGTTCCCCGGCCACCTCCAGGATCTCGGCGCGGACGGGGGTGCCGGTGACCTCGAGCCGGGTGGTGGTGGAGAAGGGGTGGCGGCGCTCGCTCCAAGGCTCGTAGTCGAACTCCCAGGCCGAGGCCACGGACTCGGCCCAGCGGGACAGGAAACGGTTGGCCTTGCCGGCCACGGCGTTGGGCTCCAGGAGGACGACGGGGATGCCCAGGGTCCCGGCCGAGAGGACGAGGGGCGCGGAGGCATAGCCCCCGGTGCCCAGGACGGCATGGGGACGGAAGCCGCCCAGGACCCGGGCCACGCCGAACAGGGCCCCGGGGCCGTTCACCGCCAGGCCCAGCCAGCGGCTGGGACGGCGGAGGTGATCCACCCTCGGGGCGGGCACGGTGACGGTCCGCTTCTCCCAGGGGGTGCCGCTCAGATAGTTCTCCCGGCCACTCGGTAGCGCAAAGAGGATCTCGGCGTCCGGGGCGCGCGCGAGGACGGCCTGGGCGACGGCCACGGCGGGGAAGACGTGCCCGCCGGTGCCTCCGCCGGCAAAGAGGATGCGGGGGGGTGTCATCGGAGCCTCATCATACCATCGAAGAGGATCGGTAATCTGGGGGCGGAGCTAGAGCTAGAATCTCGCTCTGGCGAGCCCCCCAAAATCCGGGGCAATGGGGCCGAAGCAACTGCCGCAACAGGTCTCCCACGCCGTCTTGCGAGTTCGATGAATCTGGACGACGCGAATCTGGTCCCGATCCAGGTGCTCCACATCCTTTACATCCTGCTCCATCGTACCTGAACTCGTGATGATGCGAACCCTGAACCTGCTCTTCGCAAGCTCTGGAAAGATTGGCGCCCGGATGGGCACAAACGTGTAGCGACGGTCCGTGATCTTCTGATTTCCATAGTCCATGCCATCCTGGAAGCACATTTCGGACAAACCAAGCCGATGTCCGTTGACCCAGGCTTCAAGAATCTGAGTCCTGTCGATATCCGTGACCTCCAGCACGCCCGTTAGATCCGGCCCGTCAAAGGGTGCGATCTGTTTGAATAAGTCGCTCCGGGTGCACGGATTCACATCCTCCGGATAGGGTCTATGCTGGGAACGGCAACCGATGGTGACGCTGGTGCATCCAGAGAGCGAACCGAAGAGGACCAGGACGCAGAAGGTGAGGAGGACTTTCTTCAAGGATAAGGTCATGCCCTACTTCCCCAGCTTCTCCCCCATCTCCACCACCTTGGGGTCGTTGGGGGCGATCTTGCGGGCCCTCTCCCAGAACAGCTTGGCCTTCAGGCCGTCCCCCGCGTCCAGCCAGGCCTGGGCCGCGTCCAGGGCGGCCTTCAGGTCCTTGGGGAGGGCCCAGGAGGCCAGGCCCAGGGCTTCGGCCGCCTCGGCCGGACGCTTCAACCCCGCCAGGATCTCCGCCCTCAGGCGATGGTGCTCCAGGTTATAGACCTCCCCCATCAGCCAGACGTCGAGGACCTTGAGGGCCTCCTCGGGGCGGCCCTGGTCGCGCAAGGCCCTCGCCAGGGCCAGGCGCGGCGGGGTATCGGCGGAGTTGTATTCGCAGAACAGCTTGAGGGCCTTGATCCCCTCCTCTGGGCGGTTCAGGGCGAAGCAGGAGTCGGCCTCCAGGAGATACGGATTCTCCTCCCCCTGCACCATGGTCGGGTAGCAGCGTCTCGCCTGCCGGAATTCCTCGATGGCCTTCTCGTGCTCCCCCTTGCCCTTGAGCAGGATGCCCAGGCCCAGGTGGCCCAGGAAGTAGTCCGGGGCCTGCGCGACGGCCTGCCGGTACAGGGCGTCGGCCTCCCGGGGCTTGCCCGTGCGGCGCAGGGCCTCCCCCGCCAGGGCCGAGGCCCCTCCCGAAATCGCCGCCGGGACCTTGTCGGCGGCCAGGATCCTGTCCGTCCACACCATCATGGACTTCCAGTTGCCCCGCTTGGCGAACTGCAGGGCCAGGACGAGCTGCTGCCCGGGATCCTTGGGCTCGGTGCCCGCCAGGGTCTCCAGGGCGTCGTCATCCAGGTCGGGGGAGCGCTGGATGTGCTTCAGGCGGGCGGCCAGGTCGGCCTGGAAGCCCCGGTCGAACTCCTCGGGCGTGACGCCCAGGGCCTCCTGGATGACCTCGGGGGTCGCCTTGCCGTCCCGGTAGAGTTTGAGCATCTTCAGGATGCCCTCGAAGCCCCAGGTCTCCGCCACATAGCGGCTCATGGCCCCGCCCTGGCAGTAGGCCAGCTGGACGTGCCAGGGGAACTGGGGATGGGTGAAGGCGCGGTTGATGTCCGTCACCTTCATGAGCAGGCCCTGGGCCGCGCCGTTGACCAGGAGACGGTCGAACTCCTCGCCGCGGTGGTACTGTTCGGCGTAGGTGGACAGTCCCTCGGTCAGCCAGCGCGGGACGCGGAAGCCCGTGCGCTGGAGGGTGACGACGTGGGTGAACTCGTGGCGGGCCACGTCGCCCCAGTGGAAGGGTCCCATCTGGGCGCGCACGGCCGGGGAGTCCACCGCCATGAAACGCCCGAAGCAGACCCCGGTGGCCCCGATGCTGGGCTGGCCCAGGGTGCGCACCGCGAACTGGTCCTGCTGGGGATAGAGCTCCACGTCGATGGGCTGCTCGGCGGGCTCGTAGCCGTAGAGGGCGGTGACCTCCTCGTAGTCCCGCTCCAGGTCCCTGGCGAGCAGGTCGGCGAGCAGCGGCGCCTCGGAGGGATGGCAACGGATCCGGAAATGCCTCGTCTGGATCACGGGCCAGGCGCTGACCTCGTCGAGAAGGTTCAGGGTGTTGGAGAGGCGGCTGTTGAAGGGATCCTTCTCGTAGGCATGCTCGAGGAACTTGCGCCCCTCCTCCTCGCGGGAGCTGTGCAGGAGGATCTCCCCCAGGTCCCCCAGGAGGCCGGGCTCCCCGGGGAAGAGGCGCAGGCCCCGCTCCAGCCAGAGGATGGACTCCCCCGAGCGGTGCCAGCTTTCCATGACCCCGGCCACGATGCGGAAGGCCTCCGGCCAGCCGGGTCTCAGGGCCTCGGCGCGGGCCATCAGGGCCCTCCCCTCATCGGCCCGTCCCGTGACGAAGGCCGAGGCGGCCTGGAGGACCAGGGCCTCCTCGCACTGGGGGTCGTTCTTCAGCACCTCCCCGGTCCACTTCGCCAGGCCGTCCGGGTCCTGGTCCCAGAGCGAGAGGCCCGCGAGCAGGAGCAGGGGCTCCTCCAGGCCGGGCTTGGCCTTGAGGGCCTCCTCGCAGAAGCCGTAGGCCTTGGCGAAGTCGCCCCGGCCCCAGAAGACCCGGGCCATCCCGGTGAGGGCCTGGGGGTCCTGGGTATCCTCCAGGACGACCTTGAATTCCTTCTCGGCGTCGCCGTACTGGTACTTCTCCAGGAAGAGCAGGCCCGCCTCGACGCGGGCCGGGGCGTGCTTGGGCTCGGCCTCCTGGGCCCGGGAGTACAGGTCCTTCATCACCCGCTTGAGAAGCTCCTTGTCATGGGTCCTCAGCGCCTGCTCCTGGCATCCGATCGCCAGGGCCGTGAGCTCCTTTCCGGCAATGCCCTCCTTCCCGATGCGGTCCGGGAAGGCCTGGAAGATGGCGTCGGCCTCGGCCTTGCGGCCCATGCGGTCCAGGAGGCGCCCCTTCTCGACCAGGACCCCCAGGTGGTCCGGACAGGCGATCTGGGCGCGGTCGAGGACGGCGAGGGCCTCCGTGCGATGGCCGGAGCGCCTCAGGGCATCGGCCTTGGCGATCATGAGGTCCGGATCGACGGTGAAGCCCGCGCCGAGCAGGAGGACGAGGCAGGCGAGGGCAAGGGGGCGCCTCACGGCTTCTCCTCCGTGTCGGAAGGATGCAGGATCTCGGTCCCTTTCGGAACCTCCAGCGCCAGGTCCTCGGCCTTCAGGCCCTGGTTGACCTTGAGGTCCGAGAACGAGAGGGTCACCTCCTCGCCCCGGGCATAGGTGTAGCGGACCCGGACGGGCAGGGAGGTCTTGGCGTCCACCCAGAGACGGATCTCCGGCAGGGTCTTGCGCAGGCCCGCGTCGCGGGGGACCAGGATCAGCTCGTCGGGATCCTTCGCGTCGGCCTTCGGGGCCAGGGCGACCTCGTACTGCTCGTCCCAGAACGAGCGGGGCTTGCCGAAGAGGAGGACCGTGGCGTCCACAGCCCGCGAGCCGGCCTCCCCCTCCTTCAGGTCGATGATCTCCAGGGTGGCGTCGGCCGGCACATAGGTCTCCATGCGGCCCCGGGCCACGCGGATCAGGGTGGGCTCGGGCTTCTCGGCCTTCTGGAGGACCACCGGCCCCGACTGGGGGTCCACCCGGTAGCGCAGGGTGCCACTGCTGAGGACGGGCTTGGACAGCCCCTCCCGCACGGAGCGTTGCTCGAACGCCGCCTGGAAATCCCGGATGGAGGCGCTGCGCTCGGCGACCCGGGCCAGGACCTCTTCCTTGAGGGACTTCTCCTCCGCGCAGACGGGAAGGAGCAGGAGGACCAGCAGAAGGGGAAGCTTCACGAGAGGGGCATTCTAGCCGCCCACCGGGGACCGCGCTAGAATGCCCGGTCCCATGCCGGAACCGTTCTATGTCTCCACGGCGATCTTCTATGCCAACGCGGGCCCCCACCTGGGCAGCGCCCTGGAGATCGTGGCCGCCGACGCCTTCGCGCGCTTCAAGCGCCTGCAGGGCCGTGAGGTCTTCTTCCTGACCGGCACGGACGAGCACGGCCAGAAGATCGCCAAGAAGGCCGCCGAGCTGGGGCTGGAGCCCAAGGTCCTGGTGGACCGGAACGTGGAGGCCTTCAAGGCGCAGTTCGCGGCGCTGAACATCGCGGAGAGCCGCTTCCTCCGGACGACGGAGGAGGCGCACAAGACGAAGGTCGCGGAGATGATCGAGAAGGTCCGCACCAAGGGGGATCTCTACAAGGGAACCTACGAGGGCTGGTACTGCACGCCGTGCGAGGCGTTCTGGTCCCAGGGCCAGCTCAAGGACGGCGCCTGCCCGACCTGCGGGCGCCCCGTCGAGAAGGACAAGGAGGACGTCTGGTTCTTCCGCCAGTCCACCTACGGCTCTGCCCTCCTCAAGAAGTTCACGGAAGAACCTTCCTGGGTCCACCCGGAGGGCCGGGGCCGGGAGATGCTGAACAACTTCCTCAAGCCCGGGCTCGAGGACCTGGCCGTCAGCCGGAGCCGGGCCAAGGTGCCCTGGGGCATCCCCTTCCCGGGCGACCCGGACCACGTCGTCTACGTCTGGTTCGACGCCCTGACCAACTACCTCAGCGGGTCCCCGCACTGGCCGGCCGACCTCCACATCGTCGGCAAGGACATCCTGCGCTTCCACACCACGACCTGGCCGGCCATGCTCCTGTCCGCCGGGCTTCCGCTCCCGAAGCGCTACTTCGCCCACGGCTGGGTGCTGACGGACGACGGGAGCAAGATGTCCAAGTCGGCCGGAAAGGTGATCGATCCGACGGCCCTGATCGCCAAGTACCAGGCGCTCGGAGTCGCTCCCGGCCTGGCCGGGGACGTCTTGCGCTACGCCCTCCTGCGCGAGGCCCCCCTGGCCCAGGACTTCGTCCTGAGCGAGGAGATCGTGGAGGGGCGGTACACCCGCGACCTGGCCAACGACCTGGGGAACC
>JAHFOU010000031.1:8822-12221 GCA_023261525.1 Planctomycetota bacterium
CTACCGCACCCTCTCGATGATCGAGAAGTACTGCGGGGGCAAGATGCCCAAGACACCGACCCAGGAAGTCTCCAAACTTCTCAATAGAGTCCATGTCGCAAGCGGCCCGTTTGAGGACGAGCAGGAGAAGTTCGAGTTCAACAGGGTTCTGGAGAGAATCTGGACCGGCGTGATTTCACCTGCCAACCAGTTCGTGGACGAGCAGAAACCCTGGATTTTGGCCAAGGATCCCGCCAGGAAGGCCGAACTCGATGCTGTCCTCGCAGAACTCGCCGAGACCCTCCGCATCGTCTCCGTGCGGGCATGGCCTGTTCTTCCGAAGACCTGTGATGCGATCCGCGCCTCCCTCGGTCTGGGTGCCATGCCGGAGAGCAGAGATCAGCTTCTGAAGGAAGGAACCCTCTTCACCAAAGGCTCCCCCCTCTTCCCCCGCCCAGAAAAGGAGAAGAAGGCGCCCTCATGAAGCCCCCCCGCCACCTCCTGGTCCTGGGCGACGGCACCCGCCCCGCCATCCGCGCCGCCGTCCACCGCGCCCTGCCCCGTCTCAGGAAGGCCGTCCCCAAGCTCTCCGTGGACCTGACCAACGCCCGCCGCGCGCCCGCCGGCACCGACGCCGCCCTGGTCTTCGGCGGCGACGGCGCCGTCCTCCGTGCCGCCCGCCACCTCGCCCCCCGCGGCATCCCCCTGCTGGGCGTGAACCTGGGCAAGCTGGGCTTCCTGACCGAGGCCGACGAGCGGGAGATCCCCGCCCTGGCCAGGCGCCTGGCCGCCGGCCGCCTCCAGGAGGTCCTCACCCCCATGCTGGCCTGCGCCCTGAGGCGGGGAAGACGCCGCCGGGAGCTGGGGCTGGCCCTCAACGACGCCGTCCTCGGCTCCGGCGGGGTCGCCCGCCTCATCGTGCTGGACCTGTCCGTGGACGGGCGCGCCGTGGCCCGCTACCCCGGGGACGGCCTCATCGTGGCCACGCCCAGCGGCTCCACCGCCCACTCCCTCTCGGCCGGAGGCCCCATCCTGGCCCCCGGGGTCTCGGCCCTGGCCATCACGCCCATCGCCCCCCACACGCTCTCCCAGCGCCCCCTCCTGATCCCGCTCGCGTCGCGGATCTCCGTACGTGTGGTGAACGCCCGCCACCCCCTCTGGCTCACCCTGGACGGCCAGGAGGCCCTGCGTCTGAGGGAAGGGGACACCGTGGAGGTCCGCCAGGCCCTCACCCCTTGCCGCTTCCTCCTGCTCCGCCGCCACGCCTACTTCGCCACCCTGAGGCGCAAGATCCTCTGGGCGAGGAATCCCCGGCCGTGAACCGGGTCCTGGCCGTCTCGATCGGGCTCTCGGCCGGCCTCCATGCCGCCATCCTCTGCGGCCTGCCCGAGAGCATGTCCCTGCGCAATCTCGGCCTGGGGGGATCGATGTCCGACGCCCCCGAGCGCCATGTCCGCTACCTCCCGACCGTCCGGATCGCCTTCCAGGAACCGGTACCCGACGAGACCCGGGAGGCTCCCCGGCCCCCGACCTCCCCCGACGGTGCGACGGCCGAGGACCCCGACGCCAGCGGCCAGGGCGAGCCCTCGGGCACGGACCAGCCCCCCATCCAGCTTCCCGCGGACCTGGACCCCCCCGCAACGGAAACGCCCCTCCCCTTGCCTCCCGGGGAACTGGCCCTGCCCGTGCTCCCGGCCCTGCACCGCCCCACGGCCGCCCCCATCCGCATCGAGGACGTGATCTGGAACCGCAAGGTGGCCGAGCGCATCGGCAGGCCCTTCCTGCCCGCGGTCCTGAAGAACCAGGACCTTCACGGAACGGTGCGCCTCCTCCTCCTGCTCACGCCGGAGGGGAAGGTGAGGGACCTGCGCGTGACCGATGCCGGCGCCTCGGACACCCTGGCCATGGCCGCCCAAGCCCAGGTGAGGGCCTCGGCGCCCTTCCCGCCGGCCCCGGCGGGCATGGACCCCTGCTTCCTGAGGATCCCCGTCATCCTGCGCTACGGGACCCGGAATCCCCTCGCACCGCCCGGCGCCGCTCCGTAGAATCCCGCCGTGCTCCTCGACGCCTTCCGTCGCAACGAAAAGCTGGTCTGGTGGATCCTCCTTCCCGTCCTCGGGATCTTCGGGATCTGGGGCCCGGGAAGCATCGCGGCCCTCTTCTCCGGCTTCGACGCCGCCGTGGTCCTGGACCGCCCCATCCACTCCGACGACATGTACGAGGAGTCCCGGCGCTGCTTCTCGGGCCCCCAGGACGGCGGCGGCAAGGCCGCCCTGGATCCCCTGGCCCTCTCCATGTCCCTCAACCGCCTGATCTACCTCAAGGCCCTGGAGCCCAGCGGGCTGGGGGCCGGGGATGCCCAGGCCGAGGCCGCCCTGGACAGGACCCGCACCCGGACCCTGAACCTCCCCTCCGAGACCTGGAGCCTGTTCGGGCCGGCCCTGCCGCGCCCCTACCAGGGCACCCCCAACGCCGAGGCCGCCTGGCGGACGGGCCAGAGCTTCGGCGGCTACTTCCAGATGCGCCTGGCCGCCTGGCAGTCCAACCGCCTTTCGCGCCGCGACTTCGAATCCCTGCGCGAGGTCGCCCGGGAGGAGCTCATCCTCCGACGCCACCGCCGCCTCCTGGAGGACACGGCCAAGACCACCCTGGCCTCCCTGTATGCCGCCTATACCCAGGACCAGGCCCGCCTCAAGGTCCGCTACGCCCTCCTCGACATCAAGGCCTGCGAGGCCCGCGTCCCCGCGTCGGAGCTCACCGACGAGGCCGTCACGAAGTGGTTCGGGGACCGCAAGGACCGTCCCGCGGCCATGGGCGGCTACCAGATCCCCGAGCGCATCACCCTGGCCACCCTGACCCTGCGCGAGGAGAAGCTGAACGCCCAGTTCCCCGTGGACCCGGCCGAGGTGGAATCCTTCTACCAGAACCACAAGGACCGCTTCATCAACGAGGGCAAGCACGAGGTACTCAAGACCCTGGAGCAGGCCCGCCCCGAGATCATCCACGAGCTCAACCGGGAGAGGGTCCAGGACCGGATGGATACCCTGGTCGCCTCCATCCTCGACGGCCCCGAGGACGAGCCCTTCGCCACGACCGCGGAGCGCCTGGGGATCGAGGCCGGGACCGCCACGGTCGACGCGGACTTCCCCAAGATCGAGGGCCTGGGTTTCCTGCCGGACCTCCACGAGTCCCTGGAGGGCCTGGAGCCGGGGGCCCGGATCAACCATCCCTTCCCCTGCGGGGAAAAGGGCCGGGACGACCGCTGTGTCCTGCGCCTGCTCTCCCGCCAGCCGGCTCACGCGCCCGACCTGGCCGAGGTCCGCCAGAAGGTCCTGGCCGACCTCAGGACCCGCAAGGCCCAGGAGATGGCCCAGCAGACCCTCCTGCGCCTGAAGGAGGCCGCCGCGGCCGACAAGGACG
>JAHFOU010000031.1:12231-13264 GCA_023261525.1 Planctomycetota bacterium
CCCGGGCCTCACGACCGGGATCGTCCCCGAGCTCCGCCATCCCGACCAGGCCCCCCTCCCCAAGCCCCTGGAGCACCAGGCCGACCTCGCCAAGGCCCTCTTCGCCCTGGAGAAGCCGGCTGTGCTGTCCGAGCCCGGGGGCTCCGAGGACGGGAGCGAAGGCGGGATCCTCCAGATCCTGGAGCGCCTGCCCGCCGATGCGGCCGGCTTCCAGGCCCAGCGGGCCGCCCTTACCAAGAAGGCCCACGAGAACCTGGGCTACCAGTTCCTCGACGGCTGGCTGGATTCCGTGAGCCGCCGGACGGGGCTCGGCAAGCGCCTCGCCACGGTCTTCCGCCAGGGCGGCGCCGAAGCCCCCTAGCCCTTCGCGGCGTTCGCTACTTCGTCTTCTTCTGGGCCCAGCGCCGTTTCTGCGCCAGGACGATGCGCCGGCGACCCGCGGCCGACAGGCGGCGCCTGGCCTTGGGCCGGCTCAGACTGGTGGCCCCGGTGCTCAGCTTCTGGATCTTGCGGTCCAGGGAGGCCAGCTTGCGGCGCAAGCCCTGGTACTGGGTCTTGAGGGCCTTGAGCTTGCGGCCCTGGCGCTTCATCTTGAGCAGGGAACGGATGGAGCTCTCGGAAAGCCTCTGGGCAAGGGCGGCGAGTTTCATACGTCCTCCTCTGTGGGCCTGAGCCGGGGATTCTAGCGGGAACCTGCCCTCGTCCGGAAGCGCATTGGCCGCCAGCGGTCCAGGGAGGCGGAGATCCTGTCGGCATAACGGCGCAGGTAGACGGCGCCCAGGAGGATCCCGAGGCCCAGGAAGGCGATGACGAAGGGGAAGAGCGGCGTGTGGGAGAAGATGTCGTCGGCGAGATGGTAGAAATAGATCGAGAGCCCGAGGGTCCCGAACAGCAGGAAGACCCTCCGGTCCAGCCAGACCCCGGCCAGGACCAGTCCCGCGTTGATCAGGGCGAAGAGGACCCGCCCGGCCTCGTCGTGGGAATCCATGGAGGCGAGGCCTCCCCAGAAGGCCGCCAACCCGAAGGCATATCC
>JAHFOU010000032.1 GCA_023261525.1 Planctomycetota bacterium
GAGCCTGGGGGCCAATGCCCTGTTCGCCCTGGCCGAGGCGGCCGCCCGCATGGTGCCGGGCTGGGATGCTGGCATCGTCGAGGCCCACCACACGCAGAAGAAGGACTCCCCGAGCGGGACCGCGCTGGCCCTGGCCGCCGCCTTCGAGCGGGGGGGCGGCCGGCGTCCCGCCATCCAGGCCCTGCGCCTGGCGGACGTGATCGGCGAGCACGAGATCGTCCTGGCGACGGCGGGCGAGCGCATCAAGCTCTCCCACAGCGCCGTCAGCCGCGATGCGTTCGCGCGCGGCGCCCTGGAGGCGGCCCGCTTCGTCTCTACGGCCAAGCCGGGGCTCTACGGCATGGCCGATGTCCTCAAGGGCCGCCGGGGTTCCCCCGCCGCGTAAACTTTCCTCGAGCGCCGCTCGAACCCGAAAATTTTCCGATCTTCCGTCCGGGAGGGGGTCCCCCTAGGGGTGGGGTCCCACCCCGTATCCGCACTGCCCCTAGGGGTTTAGGGCCCTTCCCGAGGGGGCTCCCGCGAATCGGGTGCACGCCCTTCCTTGACATGCCGATAAGACTCCTTAGACTTCCGGGGAAGATCTGGGTCGAAGTGGGAGGAAGTGGTAAACCTTCATGTTCTACGGCACCTTCGAACACAGCCTGGACGACAAGAACCGCCTCATGGTTCCGTCCAAGCTCCGTGAGGAAGTGCCGGAGGCGGAGCGCTCGGTCTTCTTCCTGACCCAGGGCCTGGACCAGTGCCTGTTCCTCTACACCCGCAGCGGATGGGAGCAGACCGTGGCCAAGATGCAGGGGGCCAAGGGCGGCCTGCAGTCGGCCGCGGGCCGGAACTTCCAGCGCCTCTTCTTCTCCCGGGCCATGCGCCAGGAGCTGGACGGCGCCGGGCGCCTGCTGGTGCCTGACGTGTTGAGGCGGGTGGCCGGCCTGCGCAAGGACGTGGCGCTGGTCGGCGTCATGGACCGGATCGAGCTGTGGGACATGGCACGGTGGAAGCGCCTGGAGCGGACGAACGAGCCCCGCTACGAGCGCTTCGCGGAGGCTGCGGAGATCTTCGGAGGCTGAGGGGGGGTACGGTTCTCGAAACCAGGAAGGAGGAGCGATGGGCGCAGTGGCGACGGTGGATCCGGTGGATGGAGTGAGGGCGGCCCTGGGCACGGCGGAAGGCGCCTCGGCCGAGGAGTTGGGGGCCCTGGCCGAGCGGCTGGAGCGGGTCCGGCATCTCGGCGGGCGCTTCGCGATGGTGGAGCTCAGCCCCGAGGTGGCCGGGATGCTCAAGGCCGTGGGGCGCGGCAAGCTGGTGTGCTGAGCCCTTCGGAGGAGGCGCGGCACCGCCCGGTACTCCTGGAGGAGACGGCCGGGCTGTTGGCGCTTCCGCCGGGGGGGGTGTACTGGGATCTGACGCTGGGGGATGGCGGCCATGCCCTGGCGATCCTGGGCGGGGCCGCCGGGGAAGGGCAGGGGCGCATGATCGGGATGGACCGGGATCCGGAGGCGTTGCGATCGGCGGGGGAGACCCTGGCCGCCTTCTCCGGCCGTACCCGCCTGGTCCAGGGGCGCCTGGGGGAGCTGGGCCGGCTCGCCCGCGAGCAGGCATGGCCGTCCCCGGACGTCATCCTCATGGACATCGGGACCTCCACCCGTCAGCTCAAGGATCCGGGCCGGGGGTTCTCCTTCATGCTCGACGGTCCCCTGGACATGCGCATGGATCCCGGGCAGGGGCAGGGCGCCGCCGCCCTGGTGAACACGGCCAGCCAGCAGGACCTGGAGCGGATCTTCCGGGAACTGGGGCAGGAGCGCTGGGCCGGGCGCATCGCCCGGGCCATCGTGACGCGCCGTCCGTTCACGACGACGCTTCAGCTGGCTTCCGTCGTGGCGGGCGCCGTCCCCGGCAGGGGGCGTACGCATCCCGCCACCCGGGTCTTCCAGGCCCTGCGCATCGCGGTCAACGACGAGCTGGGCGAGCTGGCCGCCGCGCTGGAGGCGGCGCCGGACCTGCTGAAGCCTGGCGGCCGCCTGGGCGTGATCAGTTTCCATTCCCTCGAGGACGGCATGGTGAAGCGGGCCTTCCGCGCCCGCGCCGCCCGGGAAGGGGAGGGCTGGGAGATCCTGACGAGGAAGCCCGTCCGCCCCTCCCGCGCGGAGGCCCTGGCCAACCCCCGCTCCCGGAGCGCCCGCCTGAGGGTCCTGAGGAGGGCCGCATGAAGCACACCCTGACGATCACGCTCGTGGCCGCCCTGCTCCTGGCCCTGCTGACGGTCTGGCAGCGCGCCGCCCTGGTGCACGCCGGCGCGGAGCTGGCCCAGCTTCGCGCGGAGCGCCTCCGCCTGGAGGAGGAGCGCCAGGGGCTGAAGATGGCCCTGGCGCGCCAGGAGTCCCCCCGGGCCCTCCAAGGGGCCGGGGCCGCCGGGGCATCGGGGAAGACGATGGGGAAGGACGGCTGGGGTTTCGAGAACACGTCGACCCGGGAGGTGATCCAGCGTGCCCGAGACGGACGCAAGCCCGCCCAGCCCTGACGGCACCCTGCCGGCCCGGCGTCCGGCGGCCCGCTGGGCCGTGGGCGCCCTGGCCGGCCTGCTCGCCGTCCTGGCCCTTCGCCTGGCCACCCTCCAGATCCTGAGGCACGGGGATCTCGCCGGCCGCGCCGAGCGCCAGCAGGAGAGGGACCGTGACGTGGCGCCCCGACGCGGCGAGATCGTGGACCGTTCCGGCCGCGCCCTGGCCGTCACCCTGTCGGTCCCGTCCATCTACGCCGAGCCGCGCCGCATCGCCAAGGAATGCCCCAAGGCCCGCGGGGAGATCGCCCGCCGCCTGGCCACGGTCCTGGGGATGGACGCCCGCAAGCTCCAGGCCCTGCTCCGCGAGGACAAGTCCTTCGTCTGGGTGAAGCGCCAGGCCCTGGACGCCCAGTGGGAGCGCCTGAAGGCGATGAAGATCCCCGGGATCGGGATGCGCCCCGAGCCCAAGCGCTTCTACCCCCACGGCGCGGCGGCCGGGCCCCTGCTGGGGCTCACGGGCGTCGACGGACAGCCGCTGGCGGGGCAGGAGCTGAAGTACCAGGCCTTCCTCAAGGGGACGCCGGGCCACGAGGACCTCACCCGGGACGCCCGGGGGCGGGGCATCGTGCGCGAGGCCGAGGACGCCCTGAACGGCGCCTCCCTGGCCGTCACCCTGGACGCCGGGATCCAGGAGGTGGCGGAGCAGGCCCTGGACAACCTCCTCAAGACCTGCAAATGCAAGTCCGCCGTGGCCATCGTGATGGATCCGCCCACCGGGGAGATCCTGGCCATGGCCAGCCGCCCGGGCTTCGATCCCAACCGCCCGTCCGGGTCCAACCCGGCCCTGTTACAGAACCCGGCCACCCTGCTCTGCTACGAGCCCGGCTCCACCTTCAAGCCCTTCATCATCGGCCCGGCCCTGGCCGAGGGGGTGGTGAGATCGGACGAGAAGATCTTCTGCCAGAACGGGGCCTGGAGCGTGCCCGGCCGCAAGAAGCCCCTGCACGACTACCATCCGCACGGGTGGCTCACCGTCACGGACGTGGTGGCCGAGTCCAGTAACATCGGGGCGGCCAAGATCGGGCAGAAGATGGGCATGCCCCGGATCTACGAGTACCTGAGGAAGTTCGGCTTCGGCCAGAAGACGGGGATCGACCTGCCCGGGGAGCAGTCGGGCATCCTGAACCCGCCGGCCAAGTGGACCGGGGCCACGATCTACTCCGTGCCCATGGGCCATGAGATCGCTGTGACGCCCATCCAGCTCCTGGCGGCCTTCAACGTCTTCGCCAACCAGGGCCTCTGGGTCCAGCCCCACCTCCTGCGCGACATCCAGGACGCCGAGGGCAAGGTCCTGAAATCCTGGGATCCCGTCCCGCCGCGCCGCGTCCTGCCCGCGGCCTCGGTCCGCGGCCCCATCCTGGAGGCCCTGAAGGCCGTGGTGGAGCACGGCACGGCCAAGGGGGCCCAGCCCAAGGGCATCTCCTCGGCCGGGAAGACGGGCACGGCCCAGAAGCTGGGCAAGAACGGCCAGTACCTGCATGACGCCTGGGTCAGCTCCTACGTCTGCTTCGCCCCGACCGACGTGCCGCGGATGACCGTGCTGGTGGTGGTGGACGAGCCCCACAACAGCAAGGGCGGCTACACCGGGGGCGCCGTGGCAGCCCCCGTGGCCAAGGAGATCCTCGAGTGCGCCCTGCACCTGAGGGACCGCGAGGCCCCCTTGCCGCCCGTCGCGGCCCCCAAGTCTTGACCGTGAGCCTGAAGGTCCTCCTCGAGGGGCTCTCCCCCTCGGCCCCGGACCTGCCCGTGTCCGGCCTCCAGTACGATTCCCGCAAGGTCGGCCCCGGGGACTGCTTCGTGGCCGTGCCGGGGGAGAAGGCCGACGGGCGCGGCTTCATCGCGGAGGCCCTGAGGAAAGGCGCCGCGGCCGTGCTGGCCGAGGGCCCGTCCGCGGAGAGGGTCTTCCCGGTGCCGGATGCCCGCCGGGCCCTCTCCGTGGTCGCGGCCCGCTTCTACGGGGACCCCTCCCGGAAGCTGGCCGCCGTGGGCATCACGGGCACCAAGGGCAAGACCACGACCTCCTACTTCCTGGAGTCCATCCTGGAAAAGGCCGGCCTGCGTCCGGGCGTCCTGGGCACGGTGAGCTACCGCTGGCCGGGCTTCCAGGCCGAGGCCAGCCGGACCACGCCGGAGTCGGCGGACCTCCAGCGCATGATGGCCGAGATGCTCCAGGCGGGATCCAAGGCCGCCGTCATGGAGGTCTCCTCCCATGCCCTGGTCCTGGGCCGGGTCAAGGACGTGGCCTTCCGTTGCGGGGTCTTCAGCAACCTGGCCTCGGACCACCTGGACTACCACAAGACCGTGGAGGCCTACCGGGACGCCAAGGGCATCCTGTTCCGGGATCTCGAGCCGGACGCCTGGGCCGTGCTGAACGCGGACGACCCCGTCTCGGCCCACTACCGCAAGGCTTGCCGGGCCCGGGTCCTGACGTACGGGATGGACGCCCCGGCCGATTGTCGGGCCGGCATCCTCGACGCCGGCTGGGAGAGCACCCGCATCCTGCTGGAGACCCCGAAGGGCAAGGCCGAGGCCCTGCTCCACCTGGTCGGCCGCCACAACGTCATGAACGCCCTGGCCGCGGCCACCGCCGGCATCGCCCTGGGCCTGACGCCCGACCAGGTCGCCGGGGGGCTGACGGCCCTGGGCGGGGTTCCGGGCCGCCTGGAGCGGGTGGCCTGCGGGCTCCCGTTCCGGGTTTTCGTGGACTACGCCCACACCGAGGAGAGCTTGAGGAGCCTCCTGCAGACCGCCCGCTCCTTCACGAAGGGCCGGGTCCTGCTGGCCTTCGGCTGTGGAGGGGACCGGGACCGGACCAAGCGCCCCAGGATGGGGGCCGTGGCCCAGGCCCTGGCCGACGTCGTGGTCGCCACCTCCGACAACCCCCGCAGCGAGGATCCCCTGGCCATCCTGGCCGAGGTCCGCGCCGGGATGACGGCCCCCAAGCCCTACCACGTGGAGCCCGACCGGGCGGCAGCCATCCGCTGGCTGGTCGGCCAGGCGCGCCCAGGCGACAGCGTCCTCATCGCGGGCAAGGGGCATGAGCCGGGCCAGATCCTGAAGGACCGCACCATCCCCTTCGACGACCGCGAGGAGGCCCTCAAGGCCGTGCGGGAGAGGGGGGGCTAGTGCTGCCCACCACGCTGGGAGAGATCGCGCGCCAGGCCGGGGGCACCCTCCGCGGCCGCCCGGACTGGCCCCAGGTCTGGGAGGTCTGCACGGACTCCCGCAAGGCCGTGGTCGGCTCCCTCTTCGTGGCCCTGAAGGGTCCCCGCTTCGACGGCCATGACCATGTCCTGGCCGCCCTTGGGAAGGGGGCCGTGGCGGCCCTGGTCACCCGGGGCCGCATCCCGGCCGGCCAGCCCGGGGCCTATGTGGAGGTGGACGACTCCCTGGTCGCCATGGGGCGCCTGGCGGGGGCCTATCGCGGAAGGCTCACGGCGAGGATCGTCGGCATCACGGGCTCCAACGGGAAGACGACCACCAAGGAGATGCTCTCCGCCATCTGCATGGCGGTGGGTTCCACCATCCGTAGCCCCAAGAGCTACAACAACAACATCGGGCTTCCCCTGACCTGCTTTCACCTGGGGGAATATACGAAGTACGGGGTGCTGGAGATGGGCGCCAATGCCCCGGGGGAGTTGAGCGCCCTGGCGGCCATCGCCCGGCCCGACGTCGCCGTGGTCACCAACATCGGTCGGGCCCACCTGGGCGGCTTCGGGGGCACCCTGGCCCACGTTGCCGCGGCCAAGGGCGAGCTGGTGGAGGCCGTGGCGAGGCGGGGGGGTATCGTCATCCTGAACGGAGACGACCCGAACTCCAGGCCGCTGTTCGAGCGGACGAAGGGGGCGGCCCGGGTGGTCCGCTTCCTCCAGGCCCAGGAAGGGGAGCTCGAGGGGCTTCCCGGGATCCGGGGCCGCCACAACGTCATGAACGCCCTGGCCGCGGTTGCCGCGGCCGAGGCCCTGGGCATCCCCCGGGCCAAGGCCCTGGCCGCCCTGGCCGCCTACGAGCCCCCGCCCATGCGTCTGGAGGAGACGGAGGTCGCCGGGGTCCGCCTGGTCAACGACGCCTACAACGCCAACCCGGATTCCATGAAGGCCTCCCTGGAGTGGCTGGCCAGCCAGCCCGGTCGCAAGGTCGCCTGCCTGGGCGAGATGCTGGAGCTGGGGAAGGCCTCCGAGGCCCTGCACAGGGAGGCCGGCCAGGCCGCCCTCCAGGCTGGGGTCTCCCTCCTGGTCTGCGTGGGCGAGGCCGGACGCCGGATCGCGGAGGGGTACGGAAAGGCCGCCGTCCTCGCGGCGGACGCGGCCGAAGCCGGCGCCCTCCTGGCCGCCCGGGCCCGCAAGGGGGATGTCGTCCTCTTCAAGGCCTCCCGGGGCACGGCCCTGGAGCGGGCCTTCGAGGCCTGCCGGACGGAGCTGGAGAAGGCATGATCACCCATCCCGCCGTCCTGGGCTGGCTGATCCAGCACTTCCACCTCTACCTGCTGAGGAACATCACGGTCCGGGCCACCCTGGCGGCCGTGACGGCCTTCGCCCTCAGCCTCCTGCTCGGCCCCCTGATGATCCGCTGGCTCCAGAGCCGCCAGATCCGCGAGCGCGTGGAGAAGAAGGACTCGGCCCGGCTGACCGAGATCCACGCGCCCAAGGGCGGCACTCCCACCCAGGGCGGCCTCCTCATCGTCCTGGTCATGATGGTCTCCCTCTTCCTGTTCGGGAGGCTGGACAACCTCTTCGTCCTGGTCGCCTTCCTCGTCATCCTCGGGTCGACCCTGATCGGCTGGGTGGACGACCACATCAAGCTCACCGGCCAGGTCCGCAAGGGCCTGAGCAAGTCGGAGAAGCTGGGCCTCCAGTTCCTGCTGTACGGCGTGGCGGCCGTGGGGCTCTGGTATGCCCAGGAGCCCGGCACGCCGCCGGCCATCTCCCTGCCCTTCGTGAAGCGGAGCCTGGCCCCGGGCATGTTCCTCTACTGCGCCTGGGGGGCCTTCGTGATGGCCCTGGCCTCGAACGCGGTGAACCTCACGGACGGCCTGGACGGCCTGGCGGCCGGATGCAGCGCCATGACGGGGCTGGCCCTGTCCATCGTGGCCTATGCCGCGGGGCATGCCGGGTTGAGCCGCTATCTCCTCATCCCCTCCGTGCCGGGCTGCGGGGAGCTGGCCGTCCTGGGCGGGGCCCTGGTGGGGGCCTCCCTGGGCTTCCTCTGGTTCAACTGCCATCCGGCCGAGGTCTTCATGGGGAACACGGGCTCCGTGGTCCTGGGCGGGGTCATCGGCTACATGGCCTTCGCGGCCCGCCAGGAGATGGCCCTCCTCCTGCTCGGCGCCGTCTTCATGGTCGAGGTCGCCTCCGTGGTCCTCCAGGTGGCCTCGTTCCGGATCTTCGGCCGCCGCATCCTGAGGATCGCCCCCATCCACCACCACTTCGAGTTCGGGGGCTGGAAGGAGGAGAAGGTCACGGTCCGCTTCTGGATCCTCTCGGCCATCCTGGCCATCCTCCTGGTCTTGACACTGAAGATCCGATGAGGTTCCGGACGATAGAGACAGGGATGAACCTCAGGATCCCGGACGCTCTCCTCCTGGTCGTGGCGACCCTGACCGCCACGGGCTGCGTCATGGTCTACAGCACCACCTCGGTGCTGGACTACGCCCAGGGGGTGACCTGGTCCTGGATCCTCAAGCACATGGCCTGGGTCCTCCTGGGCGCCCTGGCCCTGATCGCCTGCCGCCGCACCCGCCTGGACTGGCTCCAGGAGAACGCCCGGCTCATCGCCCTGGTCTCCATCCTGCTCCTGCTCCTGGTCTTCTTCCCCGGGCTGGGGGCCCGCATCAACGGGGCCAGGCGCTGGATCAAGCTGGGCTTCCTGACCTTCCAGCCCTCCGAGGTGGCCAAGATCGCCGTCCTGGTCTTCCTGGCCGACTTCCTGACGCGCAAGGCCCACCTCCGCTTCGACTTCAAGCGGGGCTTCCTGCCCCCGGTCGTGCTGGCGGGCCTGGTCTTCCTCTTCGTGATCGTGGAGCCGGACTTCGGGACCGCCTCCCTGGTCCTGGCCCTGACGGGCATCATGCTGCTGCTCGGGGGGACCCGCCTGTCCTTCCTCGGGTACACCGGCGCGCTGGCCCTGCCCCTGCTGGGGGCCGTCCTCATCGCGGCCCCGTACCGGGTCAAGCGGCTCATGACCTTCTGGGATCCCTGGAGCGACCCCGAGGGCAAGGGCTACCAGGTGGTCCAGTCCATGCTGGCCCTGGGGCGGGGGGGCTTCGGGGGCGTGGGCCTGGGCAACTCGAACCAGAAGCTGAACTACCTGCCCTCGTCCTACTCGGACTTCATCTTCGCCATCCTCGGCGAGGAGCTGGGCTGGCTGGGGGCGGTCCTGGTGCTGGGGCTGTTCGCGGCCCTGCTCTGGCTGGGCTGGCAGGCGGCGCGCAGGGCCCCGGACGCCTTCTCGTCCCTCCTGGCCATGGGGATCACGATGATGCTGGTGCTCCAGGCGGCCATCAACATCGCGGTGGTCACGGCCTCGGTGCCGACCAAGGGGATCCCCCTGCCGTTCCTGTCCTTCGGGGGATCCGCCCTGGTGCTGAACCTGGCCGCGGCCGGGATCCTGCTGAGGATCGCGGACGAGGGGGAGAAGGCGGAGGCTTCGGATGCCCTGCCGGTCTTCTCACCGGGCGCTTCGAACATATAAATACCTTTTATCTGCTATACTAGAAGCCGATGAGGTACGCGATCCTCCTGCTGACGGAGGCTCAGGAAGACCTGGACCGGCTCCGGGCTTTCGAACGGGCGATGGCCTTGGATGCGATTGAGACGCACCTGAGGCACCTGCCACGGTTGGAGAGCCGGTCCCGGATCAAGCGGCTCCGGGGGCGGGATGGGGAGTACCGCCTCCGCATCGGGGCTGCGTTGCGCGCGTTCTACCGGGTGGAAGGGAATGAGGTGCTGGTGCTTCGGGTGATGGCCAAGGACGAAACGGCTGAGTACTACGGAGGTGAATCATGAAGGTCGCAACGCTTGCCGGGGTCCGGAACAACCTTTCCAAGGTGCTCAAGAACCTGGGGCGGGAGCCGCTCTTCGTGACCTGCAACGGCCGGATCACGGCGGTCATCGAGCACATCGAGGAGGAGGACGTCGAGGATTTCCTCCTGGAGCGGAGCCCCCGGTTCCGGGGGATGTTGAAGCGTGCCGCCGGGCGCAGAGGCGCTGTTTCGATCGAGGCCTACAGGGCGAAGAAGGGAGCGTAAGGTGTAGGTCTGATCAAGGTGACGGTGGGGGAGTCCGGTTAGGCCCTGGCGTTGAATCCGCAGGACTTTCGAGAGCTTTCAGGATTTCTCCAAGCAGGCTCTCCTCCGCGCCGACATCCTCAGGGCTGAATATGTCGGGAGCCAGGTTGTAAGGGATCTCCACGAGGCAGATCACAGGAAGGCAGAGGCAGTTCATGCAGGGAGAGCCGCCATCGGCGGGATCCTTGGAGACACGACAGACGAGTTGGATATCCTCCCCTTTACGCTCCAGCTGGACCCGGACCTGATACTGGAAGATCGGGACATGGAACTCATTGTCCCGGACACGCAGGTCCAGGAGGCCGTGCGTGGGATCCTGCGTCAACTCGAAATCCTCGAACGGGACGGGTCGCTCCATGCGGGCTTTCAGCGACTTCTGTGAGGCATTCCAGATTTGGTCCCAGGTGTGACCGGAAACCGTCCGCGTGGTGCCTCCACAGCCGGCAAGCAGGAGCGCCAGGAGCGGCGCAAGGCGCATTTAGGCCTTCGCCGCTTCCTTCAGCTTGTTCAGCGCCGAGCCCGCCCGGAACCAGAGGATCTGCTCCGGGTTCAGGGTGTGGTTCAGGCTGATCTTGTCCTCTTTCCCGTCCGCATGGGCCAGCACGCAGGCCACGGGCCTGCCGGGGGCGATGTCCTTGAGCCCGACCAGGCTGATCCGGTCCGTCTCCTGGACCTTGTCATAGTCGGCGGGACTCTGGAAAGTCAGCGGCAGGATGCCTTGCTTCTTCAGGTTGGAGGCGTGGATGCGGGCGAAGCTCCGGGTGATGACCGCCGCGGCACCCAGGTGGCGGGGTGACATCGCCGCATGCTCGCGGCTGGAGCCCTCGCCGTAGTTCTGGTCCCCGACCACGATCCATCTCTGGCCCTTGGCCTTGAAGTCCCGGGCGGCCTGGGGGACGGTCCTGCCGTCGCGGACCTTGCCGGGATCCCCGGTGAAGGCGTTGATGGCGCCGAGGAACATGTTATCGCTGATCTTGTCCAGGTGGCCGCGGAACTTCAGCCAGGGCCCGGCGGGGGAGATGTGGTCCGTGGTGCACTTGCCTTTTGCTTTCAGGAGAAGCGGCAGCTTCTCGAAGTCCTTCCCGTCCCAGGGGGAGAAGGGGGCCAGGAGCTGGAGGCGGTCGCTGGTCGGAGAGACCTGGACCTCGACCGTGGCCCCGTCGGGCGGGGGCGCGGCGTAGCCCGCCCGGGTGCTCACGAAGCCCTTGGCCGGGAACTCGGGCGCCAGCTTGGGGGGCGTGAAGGACTTGAGCGGGTTGCCGGCCATCTCGCCGGTGAAGGCATAGGCCAGGACCACCTCGGGGCTGGCGATGAAGGCCAGGGTGGAGGCCGAGCCGTCGTTGCGCTTGGGGAAGTTGCGGTTGTAGGAGGTCAGGATGGCGTTGGCCTCGCCCTCCTTCATCCCGTCCCGCTTCCACTGCCCGATGCAGGGGCCGCAGGCGTTGGCCAGGACCGTCGCGCCGACCGACTTGAGCGTGGCCATCTGCCCGTCGCGCTCGATGGTCAGGCGGATCTGCTCGGAGCCGGGGGTCACCAGGAGGGGGATCTTCGCCTTCAGGCCCTTGGCCTGGGCCTGCTGGGCCACGTCCGCGGCCCGGGAGATGTCCTCGTAGGAGGAGTTGGTGCAGGAGCCGATGAGGGCCACGGAGAAGCCGGCGGGCCAGCCCTTGGCCTTGGCCTCCGCGCCCAGGGCGGAGACGGAGCGGACCAGGTCGGGGGTGTGGGGGCCCACCATCTGGGGCTCCAGGGTGGAGAGGTCGATCTCCACGACCTTGTCGTAGTACTTGGCCGGCTCCAGCTCGACGTCCGGGTCGGCCTGGAGGAGGGCGGCGCGGGTCTTGGCGATGTCGGCCAGGGCGACGCGGCCGGTGGCCCGGAGGTAGGCGTCCATCTTGTCGTCGAAGGGGAAGACCGAGGTCGTGGCGCCCAGCTCGGCGCCCATGTTGCAGATGGTGCCCTTGCCGGTGCAGGAGAGGGCCCGGGCCCCGGGGCCGAAGTACTCGATGACCCGGTTCGTGCCGCCCTCGCAGGTGAGGATGCCGCAGAGCTTGAGGATGACGTCCTTGGGCGAGGCCCAGCCGGAGAGCTTGCCGGTGAGCTTGACCCCGACGGTCTTGGGATAGAGGACCTCCCAGGGCAGGCCGGCCATCACGTCCACGGCGTCGGCCCCGCCGACCCCCGAGGCGAACATCCCCAGCCCGCCGGCGTTGGGAGTGTGGGAGTCGGTGCCGATGATCATGCCTCCGGGGAAGGCGTACTGCTCCAGGACCACCTGGTGGATGATCCCGGCGCCGGGGCCCCAGAAGCCGATCCCGTACTTGGCGCAGGCGGACTTCAGGAAGTCGTAGACCTCCTTGTTCTCCGTCACGGCGGTCGCCATGTCGGCGTCGGCGCCGGCGCGGGCGCGGATGAGGTGGTCGCAGTGCACGGTGGAGGGGACGGCCACGCGGGGGATGCGGGCCTGGCCGAACTGGAGGATGGCCATCTGGGCGGTGGCGTCCTGCATGGCCACCCGGTCCGGCCTGAGCTGGAGGTAGCTCTCCCCGGCCTTGAGCTCCTGGCCGGCCGGGTCGTCCAGGTGGGAGAAGATGAGCTTCTCGGAGAGGGTGAGGGCGCGGTTCAGGCGCCCGCGGACGGCCTCCAGCCTCCGGGCCATCTTCTCGTAGGAGGCGGAGACGAAGGCCGGCGTGGAGTCGATCTCGGCGGCGCTCACGCCTTGGCCGCCGTGGAGCAGAACTTGTCGAAGGCCATGGTCAGGTTGCGCGCGACGTCCTGGGGGCTCTTCCCCTCGATCTCGTGGCGGGGGACGGCGTGGACGACCTGGCCGTCCTTGAAGAGGGCGAAGAAGGGCGAGGAGGGGGGGATCATGGCCATCTTGCTGCGCAGGCGGGAGGCGGCCTCGGGGTCGTTGCCGGCGAAGACGGTGATGGCGGCGGTGGGCTTGGTGGCGTGGCGCATGGCCAGGGCCAGGCCGGGGCGGGCGTTGCCGGCCGCGCAGCCGCAGACGGAGTTGATGAAGGCGAGGACGGTGCCCTTCTGGGAGAGGGCCTGGTCGATGTCGGCGCCGGTGCGGCACTCGGAGACGCCGAGGCGGGTGACCTCTTCGCGCATGGGCTGGACCATTTCTTCGGGATACATGTTCGGGTCTCCTGTCAGTGGGGAGAGGTGCGACCTGATTATATCGAAACTTGCCGGGCCTGGCGCTACACTTCGGGCCGGCGGATCGCCACAGGAGAGACAACCATGGGATGGAAGGAGATTCCGGTCGAGACCGCCAAGCACCTGGGCTTCCAAGCCAAACAGGTCCGCAAGAAGGTCTTCGGGGTTCAGGACGGCTACCCGATCCAGTTCCTCCTGGG
>JAHFOU010000299.1 GCA_023261525.1 Planctomycetota bacterium
GGACCAGGCCCTTCTGCAGATGAACAAGGCGGCGGAACTCGACTCCGAGGACATGGACATCAAGATCGGGATCTTCGAGGTCTACGCCACGGCGGGCGACCTGGAGCAGGGGAAGAAGCTCGCGCGGGAGCTGGTCTCCCAGGCCATGATGACGGCGGATAACGGGCGCGCCAAGCATCTCTGCGACCGGATGATCAAGGCCGACCCGGGGGACCTGGACTTCCGGATCTCACGCGCGCGCGTGCTCCACCGGATGAACCAGAAGGCGGAGCTCGAGAAGGACCTCGACTTCATCAAGAAGAACCTGCCGGTCGACCCCAAGGAGAACGAGAAGATCCTGAAGGCCCTTCAGGAGGTCTTCGGTCGCGGGCCTTCCACCTCGCATGCCCTCGGTTCCAAGGCCATGCCTGTCGTCGGAAGCGGCGGACGGAGGGGAGGGGGGAAGCGGGGCGTCCTGATCGCGCTCCTCGTGCTGGTCCTTGGAGCGGGGGCGTTCGCCGGCAAGGTGGAACTCGATGCCCGGAATGCGGTCCAGCGGGCCGAGCAGGATGTGCGGGAGGCCCAGGAGAAAAACAAGTTCGACGAGGCCTTCCGGGTCGTGGATGCCTTCCTGGCGTCCACCTCGGGCCGGCTTCCCTGGCACGCCTCGAAGATGGGCGATCTCAGGGCGGGGATCGAGAGGGCCAAGGGAGAGCATCTCGAGCGGGTGCGGGAGCAGCGGGCGGCCTTCCTCAGGGAAATGCGCGAAAAGATGACGGCCAAGGGGGAGGAGATCTCGTTGAGCCTTTCGCGTAACCCTATCGGCATCTTGAAGGGCGTGGCCGAGCTGATCAAGATGGCCGACGAGACCGGGGATCCCGAATTCCAGAAGAAGGCAAAGGACCTCAAGGCGCGGGTCGACCAGCGGCTGGCCGACGCGGAGGCGTTGTTGAAGCGCTCCCGGGACCTGGAGGAGAAGGGGGATTTCAAGGGGGCGGCCGGGCTGGTCTACGAACTGATCTCGGATTACCCGAACACGTATGCCGTCGAGCAGGCGAGCTACCCCCTGGGCATCACGAGCATGCCGTTGGGGGTCGAGGTTCAGGCCCATGTCCGTTCAGACGCTCCCGTGCGCCTGGGCCTGACCGGGAATTCACCCCTGGTGTTGAGAATGAAGGATTCGGACAAGGTCCGCCTCGTGTTCACCAAGAAGGGCTACAAGGAGAAGGAGGAGCGGGTCGGCGAGAAGAAGAACGGGCTCCTGCACGTCGAGCTCCAGGAAAAGCTCGGGGTGTGGGAGGCGGTCACGGGGATCTCCGCGGTGGCGGATCCGGTGGTCTCCTCGAAGGCGGTGCTGCTCGCGGGGAGGGACAGTCTCTACGCCTTTGAGGTCAAGGACGGGTCCCTGAGATGGCAGGAGAAGGTCGAGGGTGGCATTCAGGGCGGCGCGCGGGCCGGCGGGGGGAAGGTCTTCGTGGGGACCGGGGACGGGATGGTCTATGCCTTTGATCCGGCGGGGACGGAAAAACGCCTGCTCTGGAAGGTGAGGCTGGACGGAAACGTGCTGGCGGCCTTCGGGGTGTCGGCGGACGGCAAGAGGGTCCATGTCTGCTCCACGAGGAGGGGCTTGCATGCACTGGACGCGGCGACGGGTTCCACTCTCTGGAAGAAGGAGCTTCCCGCGGACTCGCGTCAGGAGCCGGTCGTCACGCCCGAGGGGGTGGTGGTGGCCTGCGAGGACGGGATGCTGATCGCTTTCAGCCCCGACGGCAAGGAGGCGTGGCGGCTCCCCGGGGCACCCAACCCAGGGCCGATGACGGAGTCCGAGGGCGTGCTCTACGTGCCCTCCGGGGATGGCGTGACCTCGGTGGGAGCGGCCAAAGGGCGCGAGGTGTGGCGGCAAGCCGTGCCGGGCGGGGTGATCGGGAAGCCGGCACGCCTGGGAAACCTGATCGTCGTCTCCGCGCCACCGTCGAAGCTGTTCCTGCTGGATGTGCGCACGGGGAACCGGGCGCGGGCGCCGATCCTCCTGCCGGGAGAGACGCCCGGCGGGGTCGTGGCGCAGGGCGGTCTGCTGATGGTCGGCGGCGACGACCAGAGCGTGGCGGCCTACGACCCGATCTCGGGAGCGCTCCGCTGGAGGTTCAGCGGGAAGGGCAGGATCCGGACGACGGGGGTGGTGGCCGACGGGATCGTCTATTTCTCCTCGGACACCAACCTGTTCGCGATCGAACTGAACTGAACGCGCCGGGCGTCGCATTGTTTTGACACGCGCCCGATGCATGGGGTAGACTCCCCGGGAGGAACAGGGAATCTATCGATGGGGCTCTTCGACACCAAGCGGCGCCAGCTGGACGACATGGAGCGCGAGGTCCTGGGCAACCCCACGCCGCAGAACCTGGTCTCGCTCGTCGAGCGATACATGGCGGTTGGGGACGAAGCCAAGGCGCTGGACGTGGCCAGGAAGGCCGTGGACAAGTTCCCCGACAGCGAGAAGGTGCAGACCACCTTCCAGAACGTCCGCAAGATCCAGCTCCAGGCCGAGATCCAGAGGTTGAACAAGGACCTCCGCACCAACCCCTCGAAGGGCCAGTACGAGAGGCTTTCGGACCTCTACCATCGGGAACTGGGCAACCGGAACAAGGCGTTCGAGATCGCCCTGGAGGGCCTGGGGAAGTTCCCCAACAGCGACGGCCTCCACATGGTCTCGGGGCTCATCCGCATGGATCGTTTCCACCAGGACCACCTGGCGAACGACTTCACGGAGGCCATGCGCCACTTCCAGAAGGCCAGCACGATCAACCCGAACCACTACAAGGCGCTGGCGAGCATGGCAAGGCTGTACTGCGAGGTCTGCGTCTACGACAAGGCGATCCCCGTGCTCGACCAGGTGCTCCGCGCGAACCCGGGGGACGACCACGCGGCCGCCCTGCGTGCGCTGGTGGAGGCGAACCGGGATTCCGCGTCCAAGGACGTGGATGACGCGCTGATGGAGATCGAGTCCAACCGGACGCTCTCGCCCCTGGGCCTCGAGGCGGCGAAGATCTTCGATCCGAACACGCAGGCCGGCGCGGTGCCCCAGGTGAACCACCAGAAGATCGGAGCGTTTCTGGAGACGTTCCAGTCGATGAGCGGGTACAAGTGCTCGGCCGTGCTCAGCCCGGCCGGGGAGCGGATCGCGGCCCACAGCCGCGGCGTGGTTCCGGTGGAGCAGTTCATCCAGTTCATCAAGGGGGCCTACCAGTGTTCCGAGGAGGGCGCCCGGAAGATGGACATCGGCAGCTTCGTGTCCGGCGAACTGGAGACTTCGATCGGGCGGGTGGCGATCGCGGAGTGGAAGAGTTTCATCATCGGCATCCTGGCCGACCAGCCGGCCAAGAAAGAGGACCTGGACCGCGCCGTGGAGCGCTTCGTTTCCTTCCTCTCTGTGGGTTAGGGGCCATGAAAGACGTCCTCGTCAACCTGAACCGGGAAGTCGGCGTCAAAGGGTCCA
>JAHFOU010000300.1 GCA_023261525.1 Planctomycetota bacterium
ACGAGAATTCGTTGGTCCCCATGACCGTCGCCTTGGCGATCGGCTCCCCCGCATCGTTCAGCACCCTTCCCGCAAGGCGCGTCCCTTCCTCGAGAATGAGGTCGATGTGCTGCGTCTCGTCGGCGCTCCTCAGGACGATGCCCGTGCGCTTGAGCGTGCGATGGCGGGGATGGTAGACGGTAAGCGAGATTTCCTGCGGCGGGATTCCAAGGATCTCGTAGGCCCCCGCGGCATCCGTAAGCGGGGCGAGGTCGGGGTGAGGAATCTGCTCGGTCGCGGACAGAAACAGGCTCACTCGCGCAGCCGCGATGGGCTCCCCCCTCCGGTTGAGGGCGGACCCGCGGATCGTGGCCCCCAGGAGCATCCTGACGCGGATCTCGGCCACCGAGTCCACCACGACCTCCGCGTGGCCTCCCGAGGTGATCCTCCCGGGAAAGCGCACGGTCACGGCGTAATGGCCCGCGGGAATGCCGAGGATCGTGCGTCCCCCATCCGCTTCGGTCTCAAACTCCATGCGGCTGTCCGGCTTGTCCTCGTTCAGCACCGTGACCTTCGCCTTGGGCAATCCGCTTCCGTCCGCCTCCTGCGCGATGACTCGAAGTTGGCCCGTCCCGGGGGGCTTCGGAACGGGGGGGGGTAGGGAAGGCTCGGCCTTGGGTGCGGGGTTCCCGGCCTTCGCAGGGGGCGGCCGCGATTTCGAAGGTTCCGGGGGGATGAAGGAGTTCCAGAGGAACAGCAGGCCCCCCAGCAGGAGGGTGACAATCGGGATCAGGATCAGCAGGCGGCGCATCGTCATTCAGTACATCGCCCCGCAGGCCCGCCCTTGCAGGGCCGGCCCGGCACGCGGCCCCCGGGAAATCAAATCGTCGATGGTCGAGGTCGCTTACGGGACGCTGTTGGTGAAGAGGAGGGCGTACACCTCCAGAGTCGCGGTGGTCCAGTAACCGCCGCCCATGTAGCCGCCCTGCTGGACCCTGAGCTGGGCCTGCATGATGTTCCAGGCGGCCGCCGCATCGATGTTGGGCAAGGGGAGATTCCCGTAGATGTCTCCGACTCCGGCCGTCTTGTTCGCCGCGAGGGAAAACTGGACCAGGTTGAACAGGGACATTTCGGTGGGCGTGTGGATGAGATAATGTTTGCAGACCGCCCGGGCCACCTGCGAGAGCTTGGCCTGGTTCCCGTAGAGGCCGGGCAGAACGACGACGGCAGCCGCATTCTGGCCGCCGCCCGCGGCGATGAGGCTCGAACGGTAGATGAAGGCCTGGCCTTCAATCGAGAACTCCTCGTTCGAGTTCTGGGCCATCCCGACGACCACCGGATGGTCTCCGTTCGGCGAACCCGGGGGCCAAGTCGACGGGTCAACGCTCGTGAAGGTCTTGTCCCCCTGACCGCCCCCGCCCGTGTTGGTTGGGCCGAGATTGGGGTCGATCCAGAGCAGCGGCGCCGTGAGGGTGGCGGGCGTTGTGACCGCGGTGGAAGTGGTCGTCCAAGTCGGGCTGATGGTGGACCCGCTGGGATTGTGCCCCCCCCCGCAGCCCACGGATGCGGCAAAAGTCAGGAGCAATGCCGCCCCCATGAGCCTGGTCCACGCGTTCGGGATCCTCATAGCCATCGCTCCATCAAACTGATCATGCATTATAGTCCCCCTCACGGAAAGTCAACGCATTCCTGTTCAATAAAGAAGACCTTCCGCGCATCCGCCACAATCTCCACTATTGAATACAATCGAAATCGCCCCATCCCTGTTCATTTCACTATTTTAGCAAGGTCGGCCTGCGTCATCCAGGCAACCTCGATGGCGTCGAACCGGACCTCTTCCTCCTGGGCGATTGTCGCCTTGGCGCCGCCGCCCACCGCAAGCTGGAAGGTCCTGGACTTGGAGGGGTTGGGACCCACGTGCAAGGTCACGCCGTCCCGCCGGACCACCACCACGTCGGGGGTAAGCCAGATCTCGAGCATCTCCGAATCCTGGGCGAGAGGGCGCTCGATCTTGCAGAGACTTTCTTTCGCCCCTCCGGACCAGAGTTGGAGCGCATTGCCCCGACGCTCCAAGGCGAGGACTTGCGCCCCAGGTTTACGGTTCAGGCAGATCCACGCAGCGCGGTCCGGATCGGCATGCGACTGCCAAAGGCGCACCTGGATACGCAACGGGGCCTCCGGGCCCAGGGGGAAGGGCTGGCGCGCCTCCAGCCAGCTGGCCCGCGGCCATTCGCTCCTCGAACCGATCCCTCCGCCTTGTATGACCGAATCGAATGCTTTCTGAGCCTCGGGCGAGAGTTTCCCTTCGCCGGCCCCAAGCCCGCTGGGGGTAACTTCGGCGGGGGCCTGCTTGGGGAACCGGAAGCAGAGTTGTCCATTCAGCACGGCGGGGCGGGGGGAAGCCCCCGATTCCGACTGCAGGGCCCACGCCTGGCCCCAGCGGCCCCGGTCAAACGTCTCGGCGAGCCCGACCTTCTTCTGCGCACTGGCGCGGGCGGCCAGGGGAGTGCCTCTCGCCCCGGCCACGGCGTACTGGCCCGCCCCCACGTCCACGTGGGCATTGTCGTCCTTGCGGCTGAGACGCACCCGGCCCTCGGCCACCTCGAGCAGCGTCGAGTTCGAGAGCACCGAGAGCGTCAGGCGGGTGCCGAGCACGCGCGCCTCGGCCTGCGGGGTGGTGATGATGAACGGTTCGCCCGCTGCCTGGCGGGAGACCTGGGCGGCCAGGACGCCGCTTGCGAGTTCGACCTGCTTCGCCCCGCCGCTCTTTCCAGCCCCCCGGACGGCGAACTGAGTAATGGATGAATCCGCGCCGAGGACAAGGCGGGAGCCATCCTCGAATTCGACGACCGCCTGGCTTCCCTCGCCCTCGGTCCTGAGCCCCTGTCCTGCCTGGAGCATGACACCGGCCCGGGCGGGCGTGCGTCCGTCCTGGGTGACGATCAGCGCCACTCCTTCGAAACGCTCCAGCGTGGCCACGAAGCTTGCCGTCTGCTTGGGCAGAGGCGAGGGCGGGAGCGGAGTGGGGATAGTCTGGGGAGTCCCGATGACCGGGGGCTTGTTCTCCAGTGCCACGGCGGGGGCCTGGGCGGCGGGGGCCGGTGCGGGAGTGTCGGGCTGCAGGGGGCCGATGGCCGGGGTTTCCGGGGCGGGTGCCTTGGGAGTCGAGGCGGCCTGCGCGGGCCCGCGGCGCTTCTCCTCGTCGATCGAGACCAGGAGCGCCTCCGCTCGGACAGCTTCGGGGCTCTGCACGGTGTCGCGTTCGACTTTCTCAGCAGGCTCGGGCGTGGTCGCGACCGGGGGGGTCGTGGCGGGCCGTAGGGAAGCGAAGAGCAGGGCGACCATGAGGGCCGCGGCTGCCCCGCCGGCGGCCCAGAGGGCGCGCCTTGTGCCGGCGCGGAGGGGGGCGCTGCCCTTGACCCGGGCCGAAACGGCGGCGGACTTCTCCCGGGAGAGCGCCACGGGGCGGAGGCGGCCC
>JAHFOU010000301.1 GCA_023261525.1 Planctomycetota bacterium
CAGGACGCAGCTCGGGTACTTCCAGGTGATGGCCGAGCCCGTCTCGACCTGGGTCCAGGAGATCTTGGCCTTGCGCATGGCCTTGCCGCGCTTGGTCACGAAGTTGTAGATGCCGCCCTTGCCGTCCTTGTCCCCGGGGTACCAGTTCTGGACGGTGGAATACTTGATCTGAGCGCTGTCGAGGGCCACCAGCTCCACCACCGCGGCGTGCAGCTGGTTGGTGTCGCGGCGCGGGGCCGTGCAGCCTTCCAGGTAGGAGACGTAGCTCCCCTCGTCGGCCACGATGAGGGTGCGTTCGAACTGCCCCGTATCGGCGGCGTTGATGCGGAAGTAGGTGGACAGCTCCATGGGACAGCGGACACCCTTGGGGATGTAGCAGAAGGAGCCGTCGCTGAAGACCGCGGAGTTGAGCGCCGCGAAGTAGTTGTCCGTATGGGGAACGACGGTGCCCAGGTACTTCTTCACCAGCTCCGGGTGCTCGCGCACGGCCTCGGAGAAGGAGCCGAAGAGGATCCCGAGCTCCCCGAGCTTGGCCTTGAAGGTGGTCGCCACGGACACGGAATCGAAGACCGCGTCCACGGCGATCCCGCTCATGCGCATCTGCTCGTCCAGGGAGATGCCCAGCTTGTCGAAGGTCTTCCTCAACTCGGGATCGACCTCGTCCAGGCTCTTGGGGGCATCCTTCTTCGCCTTGGGGGCGGAGTAGTAGACGATGTCCTGGTAGTCGATCTTGGGGTAGTGGACGTTGGGCCAGGCCGGGGGCTCCATCTTCAGCCAGGCCCGGTAGGCCTTGAGCCTCCACTCGAGGAGCCACTCGGGCTCCTGCTTCTTCTTCGAGATCAGCCGGATGACGTCCTCGCTCAGGCCCTTGGGGATGCTGTCCTGCCCGATGTCCGTGACGAAGCCGTACTGGTACTCCTGCTTCGTGAGGGCCTCGAGGGTTTTCTGTTCGGCGGTGGGCATGGGATCAGACGTTGAAGGAGGTCCCGCAGCCGCAGGTGCCCTTGACGTTGGGGTTCTGCCAGACGAAGCCGGCCCCGGTCAGGCTGTCCTGGTAGTGGAGCTCGCTGCCGTTGAGGTAGAGGATGGACTTGGGGTCGCAGACCACCCGGATCCCGTCGCGGGCGAAGGTCAGATCCCCCGACTGGGGCTCCCCCAGGTTGAAGACGTAGGAGAGGCCGGAGCACCCTCCCGAGGACACGCCCACCCTCAGGACGTGGTCCGCCGGGGACTTCTGCTGGGCCTCCAGCAGGCTTTTCACCTTGGCCGCGGCCTGGGGGGTGATGCTGAGCGAGGGCGGCGTATGGGTCAGGGTGGGGACCGTGGGTGTCGTCATGCGAGGACCTCCTTGGGAGCAATGGCGCGAAGACGTTGGACATGGGCGGCGACCAGGCCGGCCACCTCGTCGACCTCGGCCGCGGTCGTGAAGCGGCCCAGGCCGAAGCGCAGGGAAGCCCGGGCCAGGCCGTCCGGGAGGCCCAGGGCCTTGAGCACGTAGGAAGGCTCCAGGCTGGCCGAGGTGCAGGCCGAGCCCGTGGAGAGGGCCACGCCCTCCAGACCGGTGATGAGGGCCTCCCCGTCCACTCCGGCGAAGGAGAGGTTGAGGTTCCCGGGCAGGCGCAGGGACGGGTGCCCGTTGAGGGAGACCCCGTCCAGGCGGGACTCCAGGGCGCTCCGGAGGCGGTCCCGCAGTCCGGACAGGCGGACGCGCTCGACGGACATCTCGTCCCGGCACAGCTCCCAGGCCTTCGCGAAGCCCACGATGCCCGGGACGTTCAGGGTGCCCGAACGCAGGCCCCGCTCGTGTCCCCCGCCATGGATCTGGGGAGAGAGGCGGACCCGGGGCTTGGAGCGCCTCAGGTAGAGGGCTCCGACGCCCTTGGGCCCGTAGATCTTGTGCGCCGAGAGGGAGACCAGGTCCAGGCCCATCCGGACGACGTCCAGGGGCTCCTTGCCGAAACCCTGGGCCGCGTCGCAGTGGAAGAGGGCCCCGGCCTCATGGGCGATGCGGGCCGCCTCGGCGACGGGCTGGATCACCCCGATCTCGTTGTTGGCCTGCATCAGGGAGACCAGGACCGTTTCGGAGGTGACCGCCTTGCGCAGATCATCCAGGTCGATCAATCCCTCACGACCCACGGGAAGGTAGCTGACCCTCCACCCTTTGGCCTCCAGGGCCTGACAGGAATCCAGGACGGCCCGGTGTTCGGTGGCGACCGTGACGAGATGGCGGCCCCGGGGCGCATAGGCCTCCGCAACTCCCAGGATGGCCAGGTTGTCGGCCTCGGTGGCCCCGCCGGTGAAGACGATCTCCTCGCTCTCGGCGCCGATCCCGGAGGCCAGGACGGCCCGGGCCTCCTCCACGGCCTCCTCGGCCTCCCAGCCGTAGGCGTGGGTCTTGCTGGCCGGGTTCCCGAATCGCTCGGTGAACCAGGGCAACATGGCCTCCAGCACCCGTGGATCCACGGGGGTGGTGGCCTGGGCGTCCATGTAGATGCGTCGTGTCATCGCTGGCCTCACGCTTACCTGACGAGGGCGTCCACCAGGGACGGCAGGCGGCCCCGATGATCCCCCTTCTCGCATTCCCGGCAATGCTCGGGCCCGGGCCTGTCCTGGCAGGACTTGCAGGTCTCCAGGAAGTTCAGGGCCTCTTGAAGCTCCTTTTCGGTAGCCTGAAGTCTGGAGATCCTGGAACGGATATCCTTAAGTCCTGAATTCAGAACATGTTGCAGTCTTACCGAGGCATTCTCCCCCGTCCCGCCATCCCGATAGGCCGCCACGACCTCCCGGATGCGATCCAGGGAGAAACCCAGCTCCTGAAGCCTCTCGATCAGGGCGACGCGCTTGGCATCCTCGGGGCGGTAAAGCCGGAAGCCCCCGACCGTATGGTCGGAGGGGTCGAGAAGGCTCAACTCCTCGTAATAACGAAGGGCTCGGACGGTCTTTCCCGTGGCCCGGGCCAGATCCCCGATGCGGAGCGTGGAGTCTTTCATGAACCTACTCTAACGTTAACGTTAGAGTAGGTCAAGTCGAAGCCGGGAACCTCAGGCCTTGGCGGCCTCGGCCTTCTTCTTCGCGGGCTTGGCGGCCTTGGCCTCCCCCTCCGTCCCCTGCACGGGGGCGGCGATGGGCACCACGAACTCCAGGATGGCCAGCTCGGCCTTGTCATTCACGCGCTTCTGCCCCGTCCTCAGGATGTGGGTGGCCCCGCCGTGCTCGTGCTTGGTCCCCTTGAGCTTGGGCGCGATGACCAGGAAGAGACGATCCAGGGCTGTGGTCGTGATCGCCTCGGGAAGCTTGGGCAGGCCCTCCCGGCGCCAGCGGCGCCGGTCGGCGGCGTCGCGGGGCTTGGGGGGGATGCGCTCCCACTTGGCGGCCTTCTTCTCGTCAGCGCCCTTGGCCCTCGGCCAGGAGGGCGCGTGCTCGCCCAGGGTGGCCAGGGCGCGGCGGCGG
>JAHFOU010000302.1 GCA_023261525.1 Planctomycetota bacterium
AGCCCATCCGAAGATCGGGCGCCAGTCCCGGGGATCTCCTCGCCGTGACGGGCCGGCTGGGCGGCTCCATCCTGGGCCGGCACCTCAGGCCACGCCCCCGCATCCGGGAGGCGCTCCTGCTCAGGAAGGCGGTGTCCCTGCACGCCATGATCGACATCAGCGACGGCCTGGCGGCCGACCTGGGCCATCTCCTGGACGCAAGCGGGGTGGGAGCCACCCTGGTGGGCGACTGGGTGCCGGTGCATCCGGACGCCCGGCGCCTGGCCCGCCGCACGGGACGAGCGGCCCTGTCGCACGCCCTGGGGGACGGGGAGGACTACGAGCTGCTCTTCGCCTTCGCATCCGCCCAGGCGGCAATGCTGCGCCGCCTCCCTTTCCCGGCGACGGTGATCGGGCAGGTCACCCGGGGCGCCCGGCGCCTGCTCACCCCCTCCGGACGCCTCCTGCCCCTGCCCAGCACGGGCTACGAGCACCGCTGGCGATGATCCCCGCTTCCGGCTCGGTCGTCACCCGGTCGCCGGAGGAGACCCGCGCCTGGGGCAGGGCCCTGGGAGAGCGGCTCAAGCCCGGGGATGTCCTGGCCCTCACGGGTCCCCTGGGAACCGGGAAGACGGTGCTGACCAAGGGGCTGGCGGAGGGCCTGGGCTGCCCGGACCCGGATGCGGTCTGCTCCCCCACCTTCACCCTGATCCAGGAGGTGGACGCGCGGCACCGGATGGCCCACATGGACGCCTACCGGCTCCCCCAGGAGGGGGCCGAGGACACCGGGCTCTCGGACTACCTGGACGGGCGCTGGGTGGTCGTCGTCGAGTGGGCCGAACGGATCCGGGACTTCCTGCCGCCCCAGACGCTCTGGGTGACGCTGGCCCACGAGGGGACGACCCAGAGGAGGATCCGGTGGGGAAACGTTGACTAGCGGCCAGCCCGGTCCTACCCTGGGACATCCATGAAACAGGCCTGGGCCCTTGCCGCCGTCCTCCTGTGCGGCTGCGGCGTGAAGGCTCCGGAGCCGCACGCCGCGCCCTTGGAGGTCCGGGTGCGCGAACTGGACGAGCAGGGTCAACTCAAGGAGGCCTCTCCCATGCGCAAGGTCGTCAAGACGGACGAGGAATGGCAGAAGCTCCTGACGCCGGAGCAGTACGAGGTTGCGCGCGGCAAGGGCACCCAGCCGGCCTTCTGCGGGGCCTTCCACGACCACAAGGAACCCGGGACCTACGGCTGTGTCTGCTGCGGCCTGCCCCTCTTCAGCTCGGAGACGAAATTCGACTCGGGCACCGGCTGGCCCAGCTTCCTCGCCCCGATCGCTCCCGAGAACGTGGCCAGCCAGGAGGATCCGGCTCACGGGGTGGCGCGCACCGAGATCCTCTGTGCCCGATGCGATGCCCACCTGGGCCACGTGTTCGATGACGGGCCGGCGCCGACGGGGCTCCGCTACTGTCTGAACTCCGTCTCCCTGGCCTTCACGCCCCGTGTTGTCTCCGGGCTCCAAAAGGCCACCTTCGCCGCCGGCTGCTTCTGGGGCGTCGAGGTTGCCTTCCGCGGCGTGAAGGGGGTGAAGGACACGGCGGTCGGATACACGGGTGGGCACACCCCCAACCCAAGCTACCAGGACGTCTGTTCGGGCAGGACGGGGCATGCCGAGGCCGTGGAGGTGGTCTTCGATCCCGCCCAGGTCTCCTACGAGGAGCTGCTCAAGGTGTTCTTCGGGTGCCACGACCCGACCACCCCGAACCGCCAGGGGCCCGACATCGGGGAGCAGTACCGCTCCGCCATCTTCTGGCACACGCCGGATCAGCGGGATGCCGCGCGGGCCTGCCAGGAGGCGCTCCAGAGAAGCGGCAGATTCAGCCGCCCCATCGTCACGGAGATCAGCCCGGCCGGCGTCTTCCATCGCGCCGAGGAGTACCACCAGCGCTACCACGAGAAGCACGGCGGGGCCGCCTGCGGGCGTTGACCGCCGTCCGGGTCAGAACGTGAAGAGCTCGATCCCCCCCGTGACGGGCAGCGCCACCCCCGTAAGGTAGCGCGCCTTCTCCGAGCAGAGGAAGACGATGGCGTTGGCCACGTCCTCCGGCGTCCCCGCCTTGCGCGAGGGGATGCGCTTGACCATCCGGTCCACCATCGCCTGGTCGAAGGCCTTGTAGGCCTCCGTCATGATGATGCCCGGCACGATCGCGTTGCAGGTGATGTTGTCCTTGGCCCCCTCCAGCGCCAGGGTCCGCGTGAGCCCGATCATGGCCGCCTTGCTGGCCGAGTAGGAGGCCTGTCCGAAGCCCCCCATCGTGCCCGCCACCGAGGCCATGTTCACAATGCGCCCCCAGCGCTTCTTTTTCATGCCGGGCAGCACCGCGCGCGCACAGTGGAAGGCCCCCGTGAGATTGACCTTCAGCACCCGCTCCCACATCTCCGTCGTCTGGGTCTCGACCGTGCCCACGTGGTCCAGGATGGCCGCGTTGTTGACGAGGATGTCGATCCCGCCCCACTCCCGGGCGATCCGCGCCACCACGGCGTCGACCTGGCGCGCGTCCGTCACGTCCATCTTGATGGCCACGGCCCGGCGGCCCAGGGCCTGGATCTCCGTCACCGTCTTCTCCGTATAGATGAAGCCCTGCTCCTTCGCCAATTTCGAGAGGCGAAGGTCCTTCTCGGCGTCCGCGGCCGAGGTGTCGCTCTCCAGGAGGATGTCCGTGATGACGACGTCCGCCCCCTCCCGGGCCAGGGCCAGGGCATCCGCCCGGCCGATCCCCCGAGACCCGCCCGTGACCAGCGCGACCTTGCCTTCCAAGAGCATGGGGACCTCCTTCCGAGTACGGCGCACTGTAGCCGCGGAGACCGGTTGAAACAAGGCGGCAGCCCGCATCCTGGCCCTGGATTTCCGGCCGCCCGGCCCCTAGACTCGCCCCTCCGTTGAACGCGCCCGAGCGTCCAGGCGAATTCCCCTTCACCCGCGGCATCCACGCCGCCATGTACCGCGACCGCCCCTGGACCATGCGCCAGTACGCCGGCTACACCTCGGCCAGGGAGACCAACGCCCGCTTCCGCTACCTCCTGAAGCAAGGGCAAACGGGCCTCTCCACCGCCTTCGACCTGCCCACCCAGATCGGCTACGATCCCGACCACGCGCTCGCGAAGGGGGAGGTGGGCCGGGTGGGCGTGAGCATCTTCCGCGCCGAGGACGTCGACCGCCTCTTCCGGGACATCCCCCTCGGCAAGGTCACGGTCTCCATGACCATCAACGCCACGGCGGCCGTCCTCCTGGCCCAGCTCCTCACGGTGGCGCGCCGTCGCCGCGTGCCGGACCGGGTCCTGGGCGGCACGGTCCAGAACGACATCCTCAAGGAATTCATCGCCCGGGGCACCCAACGCTTCCCCCTGGCCCCCTCCATCCGCCTGACGATGGACGTCATCGCCTTCTGCCAGCGGCACCTGCCCAGGTTCAACCCCA
>JAHFOU010000303.1 GCA_023261525.1 Planctomycetota bacterium
CCCCTCGTCTGTTTTTGGACTTCGATGCCGACGCCTGCCTTATCATCAAAGAGCCAGAGCGGTTCATCCAGCTTGTGAAGACGAAGTTCTCGCAGCAGTTTCCAGATGCTCGCAGCGGCCACGGGCTGATTCTCTATGTCGACCCAATACTTACGCCACCTACAAAATTGAACGTCTACTTCACAAAACACTTCCGTTACGCATACCAAAATGAATTTCGCCTTGCTTGGATCCCGAAGTTGCCTCAACAAAAACTAGAGGCGATCTACTTGGAACTTGGAAGTCTTGAGGAAGCCTGTGAACTGGTGGACCTCTCTGCCGAAAGCGAACGACAGAGCGAGTCTACACCACGCTCGCCACCACCCCTCTCCTGACTCCTCTTTTCCCCTTCCCCAGCCCCCCGGCGTGTACGGCCAGCGCCAACGCCCAGAACTTGTCCGCATGGTGGCGCTCGTTCTTCTCCGTGTCGAAGCGGGCGTAGCCAGCCTGGGTCGGCGTCTTCTTGATCGAGTGGATCTGCCCCGTCAGTTCCCGTAGCCGCGGGATGGCCACCGCCTCCCGCTCGAAGGCGATCTTGAGGTCCACCGCCAGGGATTCCTTCACTTGCCCGATGAGCGCGAGGCCCTCGACCCGGGAGCCGAAGGCCGAACGCAGGTTCTCCGCCAGGTTCATCCCGATCCCGTGTCGGTCGATGCAGAGCCGCTTCACCCGCGGCAGCGCCTTGAGCATCTCCCCCAGGAAGGCCTCCTGGGCCTGGAAGCGGGAGTGGTCGAAGGACCTCCCCATCCGATAGACCAGTCGCTCCCCCCGGCGTTCCAGGACCACCAGCTCCGAGGCGTTCCGGGTGCGGCCCACGTCGAAGCCGGCGAAGAGGTCCCCCTCCGTCCGCTTGTCCAGGCTCTCTAGATTCTCCACGGGCTCCAGATCGTCCCGGCAGCATGCGAAGATCAGGTCGTAGGGGAAGAAGGTCTGGCTCTCGTCGTTGAAGGCCAGCTCGTATTCCTGCCGGAAGTCGTCCGCCTCCATCGTATGGAAGATGTCCACCAGGGATGGCTTCCCGAAGGCGTGGACCCGCTCCGTCGTCCCCACGGCCGGCGCCTCTTTCGCTGCCCGGACCAGGTCCGAGCAGAACTCCGGGCATGCCCACCAGGGGACCGAGAGCCGACTGAACATCGGGTACTTCCGGCGCTCCTCACGGAGGATCTCGTGGAAGAGGTCCCCCACCGTGAGCGGTGTGGACCCGATGGTGAGCTGGCCCACCCCCCTCGAGACGATGGGCACCGCTGCGACGTAGATCGAGCGCTGCTTTGAGCCGTAGTGGGCGAACTCGTCCAGGTAGACGTCTGCCTTGTGCTTGCCCCGCGGGTCCTTGCAGGGATGGGAGATCAGCCGGGACCGGTAGCGCCCTGAGGGATCCTCGAACTCCAGGGAGGTCTTATTGTCCACGACCTTCCGCTTCTGCCACTTCAGGGGTAACGAGTGGTAAAGCCGGTTGGCGTAGCGGATCTTCTCCACCGCCTCCTCGAGGTTCATGGAGACGAAGATGGCCGTGTAGTCCGAGCGGAGATGGGACCTCGCCAGGGCCTCCGCCGCGCAGACGAAGGAGAAGCCGACGCCGCGCGCCTTCTCCCTGGCCCGGAACCTCGAGGTATCCCGGAGGTGGGTCAGCTGGTAGGGCGCAAGCCGTGTCGGCCGCTCGTCACTCTCCGTCAGGCCCTGAAGGAAGCCCTCCGTCGTCGAGAGCCACCGACTCAGATCCTCCGGGCTCGGGGTTTCCTTCTTCACGATCAGCATGGGTGCTCCTGTAGCGTTCGCTCAACTCGTTCAGGTTGATGTCCGTCTTCACCGCGATCAGGGTGCGGGGCCCTGGGCGGAACTCCCCCTTCTCCTCGGCGATCAGCTTGCAGAGTTCCCGGATCTCCGAGAGCAGGGCCTTGGCGTCGGCCGCCGTCTTGGCCCGGATGGAGGGGAACATCTCCTTCACTCTGTTCACGGCAAGGCGGGCCAGTTCCTCGTAGGCCTTGAGCCGCTCCTCCTTGAGCAGGAGACCGTACTGGAGTTCCTTCTGAGACAGGTCCCTCCAGGCCTTGTCGAGCTCGCCCTTCCAGCCAGCGTGGCTGCGGCCCTCAGCGTCCACCCAGCCCCGTTCCCAGCGGGAGAGGGTCTTCGTGGAAACCCCAGTCTCCTTGGAGATCTCCGAAAGCGACCGCCGCTCCACCCTGAGGCGGAAGGCCTGCTCTCGTCGCTTACCCTGAGCCTTCGGCATCTGCGCCCCCTTTTCTTGACCGGACCTGGAGATTGAAACGGTCGATCAGTTGCACAGCATCCGCAGGAAGCCCCTTGAGGTCGCCATTCCGGAGGAGGGCCAGGACCCCTCTGTCGTCGAAGGCATAGCCCACTAGGTCCAGGCGATCGACACGGTCCAGCGCATCGTAGAGGGCGTTGCGGTCCCGGACCTTGAGCTCGGCGTAGTTGCGGCGGCTGACCTTGGCCGAGGGCAGGTCCAGGGTGGTCTCGGCGTCGTGCCCCGCCTTCCAGATCGCCAGGATCCGTGCCCGGCCCTCCGCGCGCTCCCGAAGCGTCTCTCCTGCATCCCTCTCGAAGGTCGCCTCAGCCTCCTTGGCTCGGTGGGTGCAGGCCTTGAGGCAGGCGTCCCGCACCTTCTCGTGGGGCGCGATCTGACGCGCCAGAGCCATGTCCCGCCGCACCAGCTGGTCCAATTCCTCCGTGTCCTTCATCGGAGGTTCTCCCTGAGCCACCGTCCCCGCGGGGAGTCCGATGGGACCACCCAGGCGCCCAGGTGCTTCTTGGCCAGGTGCACCAACCTCAGGAACTCCGGGTCCTCGGGGTTCCGGGCCAGGGCCTCGACCTCGGCCGGGAAGTAGAGGACCGTTCCGGGGAAGGCCCGCCTTGCCTCCCGGAGGTGGCGCTTGGCCAGGACCACCAGCACCTCCTCGCCCAGGATCTCCGACGCGATCAGTTCCCATTTTGCCCCCTCCTCCGTTACCGCGGCCGCCGGCGCCACCGCCACCTTCGCCTCGTCGAACAGATCGCTCAGAAGCATGGTCTTCCCTCATTACCAGGGGGTGCAGGTCAAAATGCCTTGTGGCATAAGGACTTAGGGTCTGAAACTGCCCAACCTGCACATTGGACACCCCTCTGCGCATCTACCTCGGGAACGAGGCCATGGGCTTCTCTGGAGGGTGGCCCCTCAATTTGCTTACCCAGGTGCAGATCAAGCATGATTCTCTCCTAAGTCCTTGTCCCCCAAGGGAGAAGCACCTGCACCCCAACCTGCCCCCTCCAGGAATCCCGGATGCTCCGCCGTGAGCCTCCTCAGGAGCTTGTTGAACTTCGGCTTCTTCACGTAGCCCTCCGGCGTGGTGTCCAGGAGGTTGAAGCGCTTGAGGAGACGCACAGTGCGCTTC
>JAHFOU010000304.1 GCA_023261525.1 Planctomycetota bacterium
CTTCATGCGGTGCCTCCTAGTTTTGAAAGGTGCCTTCAGCCTCTGCCTCTTCCCTGTCTGAACCCGGATCCCGATCGTAGTACCGCTGGCTCTCCGCCTTGAAATCGATCTTGAAACTCCCGCAGAGTTCGCCCTTGTAGCGATTTTTGTGGACGGTGACCAGCACGGGCCAGCTCATCCCCAGTCGGTCCTGGCCGACCTTCCGGTTCAGTGAGAGCACGTTGTCGGCGTCCTGTTTGATTCCCGAGGCGCCCTTGATCGACGCCATGCCCACCTTCTCGTGGTCGGTCTTCGTTGCCCTGGGGTGCGAGATCAGGACGATGTGGGCCTGGGTCTCCAGTTTCATGGAGACGATGGCCCGCATGTAGGCCTCGAGCGCCTGCCGCTCCTGGTCCGGCTCGGCCTGCACGAAGAAGTGCAGGTGGTCCATGAGGACGAAGGACACCCCGTAGGTGGTGGCGCAGTAGGTCACGGCTTCCCGCATCTGGTCGGCCGGGATCTGGCCATGGATGTCCAGGTAGAAGAGCGGGTGCGCGCGGAGGTACTCGCGGACCAGAGCCTTCGTCTCCTCCCCGTGCCGGAGGTAGTCCTGGCCGGCGATCATGGAGGCGAGCTTGCTCATCACCCGGGCGGCCGACATCTCGGAGCTGATGATCAGGCAGTGCTGGCCGTGCTCCATGGCGTCGTGGACCAGGTTGATCCCGAAGGTGCTCTTCCCGCAGCCGGTGTCCCCTACCAGCACGGTCACCTCTGCCTGCCGGATCCCGCCCAGAGTCTTCTGGAGCCCCTTCAAGGAGGTCTCGCGGCCCGGGCCTTCCTCGCTGGTGAGCATCTCCTCGTAGACCCGCTCGGCGGTCTTGAGGTTGTCCGGGAGGGTGTCCTGGGCCTCGCCCACGAGCTTGTGGATCTCCTCCCGGGTCACCCCGGCCTTCAGGCAGTCGTTCAGGTCCTTCTGGGGCCAGAGGACCCGCTTGCACCGGCTGAGGCCCAGCTTCTCGGCCATCATCTTGGCCCCGGCCGACCCCTTCTCGTCGTTATCCAGCCCAAGGACAACGACTTGGGCGAACTCGAGATCCCGTAGCCAGCATGGATCGAAGTGGCTGGCTCCGTTGGGCACGCTGAGGACGTTGGGGAGGCCGTAGGCCCGCCCGGCGATGGCGTCGAACTCGCCCTCCACCAGGATCACCACCGGGAGTTTGGTGTCCAGGAGGTGAAGCCCGAAGAGCACGTTGGGGGCCCCGGTGGGGAAGCGGGCCATGTCGGCCTTGTCCTGGATCCCCCGGGCTTTCACGAAGACCACGTCCCCAGACCGTATATAGGGCAGAAGGACCCTGTCCTTGCCCTTGAAGGCGTTGGAAGCCAGCTTGAACGGTTTATAGGCCTCCTGGGGCAGCGCCCTTGAGGCCAGGAAGGCTTTCCCGGCGTCCGAGAGCGAATACTTGGACTCCCACTCCGTGGCCGTACAGAGTGGTTTTGAGCCTTGGGGTCGGTCCGGACCGACTTGCGAGACCCTGGGGGCGTCCCCCAGGGCCTGCTTGAGCTGGAAGAAGTTCCCGGCTTTCAGGCAGATCTTGCAGTCCCAGAGTCCGGCCTCGGAGATGTAGAACTTGCGCGGCTTCCCGCAGAGCGGGCAGTCGAGCTCGTACTGGCGCCCGGAGCGGCGGTGCCGCCACCCCTTGCTCTCCAGGTAGGCCGGGACGTCCGGGGGCTGGATCATGGTTAGACCGCGCGGAGCTCCACCTTGCCCAGCGCCACGTTGAATTCGGCCAGGGTGTGCGCGTCCTTGGCGAAGAGCGGGGTGCGGTTGATGAACTCCTGCAGATCCCGGACCGGGGCCGCGACCTCCTCGATCAGCGTCCGGAGGATCTTCACACCTTCCTGGTGCTGGATGACCTCGCGGTTCTTCTCGGCGTTGAGCACGGCCAGCCCGTGCGCCTCGATGCGCCGCTGGGTGCCGCGGTAGAAGGACTGCCACGCCGGGGTGTCCGTCATGGTCTTAACCTCGAGGACCTTCTCCAGCAGGCGCTCGTAGTCGGTCTTCTCCTGGAGGCGCTTCTGGGCCTCCTGGTCGGCCACGGCCTTCTTCGCCTTGGCGGCCTCGACTTCCTTGGGTGGGGACTTGGGCATCACTCACTCCTTTCCGCGGCCGGAGCCGCTAAAACGGGATTTCCTCGGACGGCTTAACCTGGGTCGGCACGGGCTCGATCTTGTCGCTAATGAAGACGTTCAGGAGAGCGAAGACGCAGTAGTCCGCCTGGAGGCCGCGGGCCACCTGAGGTGTCATCAGGTAGCCAACCGTGGCTCCCATCTGGCGGCCGGAGTAGGTGCCATTCGCGGGGTCGTACTCCAGAAGCGAGAGTTGGTCGCCGGACTGGAAGCCGCGGTCGTTCACGCGGACCTCAAAGAGCTTCTCGTTGGCGCGGATGCGCTCGAAGAAGATGGGCCAGCATTTAAGCTCGTGGTGCATCGTGGGTCTCCTGTGGAGTCTTGAAGCCGTTCGATCTCGTGAGCATGGTGAACCGGTCCAGGAAGAGCGCCTCGGCGAGCGGAGGCGGGAGCGCGGGAATGGAGCGTCGGCCGGAGATGGGGATCCCGTACTCCCCGGTGCGGCCGGGCATGTAGTCACCTCCCTCGATCGCCAGCGCCTCCCGGTCTGCGACCTTGATCCTGGCTTCCGTCTCCGGGGTCGGCTGAAGCGAGAGAAGGGCGATCTCGATGACCGCCTGGATCCCGGCCTCGATGACCTGGAAGTCCGGGAGGATCCGTTTGAGCGGGGTGACGATGTCCCCGGTATAGGCCTCCGAGGCGTCGTGCAGGAGAGCCTGCAGGCGGACCTCGTCGTAGACGTTCGGCCCAAGGTCGTCGGTCAGGACCAACTCGGACACCAGGATGGAGTGCTGAGCAACGCTGTAGAACTCCCGGCTTTGCCCGCAGAAGCGGCAGCAGTTCGAGAGGGCGTGGGCGATGTCCTCAAGGCGGACCATCTGGGGAGTGGGCGCCGCGAAGTCGAAGAAGGCTCCAGAGAACGTGCGAATGGTGGTGTTCACTCGCGCACCTTCAGCCCGTTCACCATGCCGACCAGGTGCAGGACCGGGAACTTCGCCCCGATGTGGTGGGCCTCCCGGAAGTAGCGGAGCATGGCGCGGTCCACCGCGGGCGCCCCGTGGTTCTTCAGCGCCGTGTTGAGCGCCGAGCGATCCCTGGGCGCCGGCCGGAAGGTCTCCTCGGTGGCCTCCCGGTAGCGCCGGCAGAAGGCCTGCATGGCCAGGGACTCCGGGCGCTTGACCTTGTCGTCGAGGCCCGGGAGGTCCTCGCTGGCCCTGGGCGGGATCGGCATGGCTCCAGCTCCTTTCGCTCCCACCCCCCGACGGGGGGTAGGGGGGTACTTATTGGTCTTCTTAGCCTTTGTCTTCTTAGGGTTCA
>JAHFOU010000305.1 GCA_023261525.1 Planctomycetota bacterium
TCTCCTGGGCCTGCCCCTTGCGGGACGAGCTCTTCAGGTCCCTCCAGATCGCATTGGCCTTGGCATTCTGGCTCCAGGAATCCTCGTCCAGGACCTGGGCCTGGGCGGGGCCCTGATCCTTCTGGCTCGAGACCCCGGGAGCGCACTGGGCCGCCAGGGGCGCCAGATCCGTCTGGATGCCGCGCCACTGGACCTCGTTGTCCCGGTTGAGCTCGTCGATCTGGGTGTTCAGGGTCGGCAGGGTGAGCGCCCCCCCCGCCTCCACCTGGAAATGGGCGCGGACCAGGGGATCCTCGGGGCCCTGGGCCAAGGGGGAGGGCACGACGGACTGGCCCTCGTAGGCTCCCTTCGGCTCGTGGTAGAGGTTCTGGTAGTGCTGCCAGGGCCGGCGGTCCTCGGCCTGGCGGAGCGCCTCCAGGCGTCCGGCCAGCAGGGCGGCCAGGCGCCCGGCCTCGGCACGCGCCTCTTCCAGGGGGCGGGACCGGAGGGCCTCCGCCTCGCGCCTGGCCTCCCGCGAGCCGGATAGCCACCAGGCCCCCAGCGGCAGGGCCAGGGCCGCCGCGACAAGGGCGGCCGCCAGGGCCGTGCGCCTCATCCCGCGCCTCCGCCCCAGGCGTACCCCACGCCCTTCACGGACAGGACGATGCGGGGCTCGGCCGGGTCACGCTCGATCTTCTGCCTCAGGTTGGCCACGGTCATGTCCACGGTCCTCGTCTCCAGATCCCCCGGCGCCGCCCAGACGCGCTCCAGGAGCTCCGCGCGGGGGACCGCCCGGGCCCGGTGCCGGTGCAGCCAGCGCAGGAGGCCGGCCTCCCGGGGCGTCAGGGCGATGGCCTTGCGACCCCGCTTCGCCTCGCAACGGCCCAGGTCCATGCGGCATCCGTCGGACTCCAGCACCTCCGGCCCGGCCGCGGCATCCCCTGCCCGCCGGGCCAGGGCCTCCAGGCGGGCCAGGAGCTCGCGGGCCCCGAAGGGCTTGGTCAGGTAGTCGTCGGCCCCGGCCTTGAGGCCCCGGACCTTGTCGTCCTCGGCTCCCCGCGCGGTCAGCATCAGCACCGGCAGGGAGGGCCTCGCCTGCCTCAGGCGCCGGCAGACCTCCAGGCCGTCGAGTTTCGGAAGCATGAGGTCGAGCACGACGAGGTCGAAGGGTTCGGCCAAGCCCAGGGCAGCCCCTGCGGCGCCGTCGGCCGCGGAGGCCACCTCGTGCCCGGCCCCCCGAAGGAGATCTTCCAGGCCCGAGCGAAGCAGGGGCTCGTCCTCCACCACCAGGATCTTCATGGGGACAGCATAGCGCGTCCGTCCGCGACCGACGTCAAGGGGGTGTAAAACTTGGAGGGGGAGGGGAAGGCGGGGGCTCCTTCAGCCACTCCAGGAGCTGACCGGCCTCCAGGGCCCCGTCCCGGCGGGAGATCTCCCCTCCCGTCGCGCTCAGGAGACGCCAGGCCGGGAGGCCCTCCACCTCCAGGCGCTCCTCCAGGGCCTCGTCCTCCCCCGGCTCCAGGCGCAGAGGAATGACCCGGAAGTTCAGGGCGTCCAGCACGGACCGGCTGGCCAGAAGAGGATCCTCGAGGCGGGCGGGCGTCGAGAAGAGGACCAGGACGGGCCGGCCGGCCTCCCGCGCCCTGGCCTGGGCCTCGGCCCAGTCCCTGGACCAGACGACCTGGGGAGGGCAGAGGCGGTCCCAGAGGAACATCCCGCCCACCCCAAGGGCAAGCCCGGCGGCCATCCAGCACAAGGCGCGGAGGTTCACGCCGCGCGACGCAGGAGGGCCCAGAGAAGAAGGCCGGCGGCGGAGGCCCCCAGCGAACAGCCCGCGAAGAGGGCCAGGCTCTTGTCCTGGACCACCCCGGATCCGATGGTGAAGGCGGCGTTGGGCACCACCACCACCTCGCCCAGGACAGGATCCCGGTAGGTCTCCACGCCGAGCGAGGGCCTCAGCAAGAGGACTTTTGCGGGCGCCCCCACCAGGGGATGGCGGGTGGCGGAGGGGCCTGGATCGAACAGGGCCTCGGCTTCCCCCTTGGGCTCCCCGCCCCGGACGGCCCAGCGCTCGGCCGCGCGGGACAGCTGGAACGCCGTGGCGCCCAGGAGCCCCCCGGCCGTCAGGAGGATCCCGAGGCGCCGGGCGAGGACGGTCGGCCTCACCGGCCTACTTCTTCGGTTCGGCCTTGGGCTTGTCCACTCCGAAGACGCTGAGCGAGATGTCCAGCTTGTCGCTGACCTTGAGCCCGACGACGGGCTGGACGACCCCGAAGTCGCTGAGCTTGATGGAGAAGTCCGCCGTGGCCTTCAGGGCCGGGCCGCCGAAGAGCTTGACGGCCTTCTCGTCGTCCCGGAACAGCACCACGGCCTTGGCAGTCACGGGCTTCGTGACCCCCCGCATGCTGAAATCCCCCGTGATCTCGTACTCGTCGCCCTGGAGGTGCTTGAGGCCCGTGCTCTGGAAGCTGATCTCCGGGAACTTCGCGGCATTCAGCCACGCCTCCCCCTGGAGATGCTCGTTGCGGGCGGGGATGCCCGTATCCAGGGCCTTGACCTGGACCGTCAGGGATACGGAGCCCGTGCCCTTGGCCCGGTCGCAGGTGATGCTCCCGGAGACGGCGTTCGTCGTGGTAACGATGTCCTCCAGGTCGGTCACGCTGCGGACCGTCACGGTCGCGAGCTTCCCGCCGGCCACGGTGTAGACGACCGGCCCGGCCTCGGCCGCCAGCAAGGACCCCAACGCCACCGCCGAGAGCAGACCGAACAGGCTCATGGCACGCATCCGGCACCTCCTTTGGATGGGTCCATCATAGCACGTCAGAAAAGAGTCGCAAACCCTCCCCCGCACGGCATAGGCTGTCGTGGTCATCTCAAGGAGATCCTCACCATGTCGAAGAAGCAGATCCTGATTGCGGCGGCGGTGGCAGGCCTGGTGGCCGGTTCCGGCCTGACCCTGGTCGGTTGCGGGGAGGAGGAGGAGAAGGGCGAAGCCTCCAAGACCTCCGCGGCCAAGCACGCTTGCAAGGGCCAGAACGCCTGCAAGGGCCAAGGCGGGTGCGGCAGCGGCGACAACGGCTGCAAGGGCAAGAACACCTGCAAGGGCAAGGGCGGGTGCAGCTCCGCCATGAAGTAGGGACTACGCCCATCAAGGACCTCGGCATCGGGCTGGGACTGAGGGTCCCGCACTACGCACACGTCCTGGCCCGGCGCCCTGAGGTCGGGTTCTTCGAGCTGATCTCGGAGAACTTCATGGTCGACGGGGGCAAGCCCCTGCGCATCCTGGACGCCGTCCTGGAGACCTACCCGGTCGTCCTGCACGGGGTCTCCATGGGCCTGGGTTCCACAGACCCCCTGGACCGGGACCACCTGAAACGGCTCAAGGCCCTGGGCCTGAGGACCCGGGCCCCCTGGGTCTCGGACC
>JAHFOU010000306.1 GCA_023261525.1 Planctomycetota bacterium
GCCCTGGGGGGAGACCTCGACGCTCTCCTCGCGCAGAAGCAGGAAGGTCTCCGCATCGAACCAGCGGGTCACCGGCTTGCCCTTCTCGGGGGTGAGGACCACGGCCCAGGCCTTGCGGGGGGCCTTGGCGCCGTCCGGCGTGATCTCCTCCCTACCCTTCAGCTCGGCCTTCTTGTAGACGGTCCTCCAGTCCCAGGCGGACAGGGCGCTGCGCTTGTGCTCGGCCATCTCGTCCGCGGTCAGGGCCCTCAGTCCCATCGTGGGGTCCTTGGACCAGGCGTCCTTCCCGTCGTAGCCCATCTCCTGCTTCATCACGCCGGGGACCTCCGTGAGCGTGTAGAAGAGGTCCGGGGCCTTCGAGACCATCAGCATGCTCATCGTGATCCCCTGGGCCGGGATGTCCATCCGGACCCTCATGCTCAGGCTCTGCAGCTTCTTGAAGACCTCCGCCCCACCCGAGGCCTCCAGGGCCTTGTCCAGGATCTGCTCGGCCGTCAGGGACTCGGCCGACTTGGGCGCAGGCGCGGCGGGCGTCGGCTTCGGAGCCTCCTCGGCGCGCAGGACGGCGGGGAGGACCAGGAAGGTCAGGGCGAGCCAGGACGGATTCCTCACGGGAAGTCTCCTTTCGGGGGGGCTTGGGGCGGCCATGGTTTTACCTTGCCGGACAGGATGGCGTCGACGGCCTTCTCCACCCCGGGATCCTTGCCCTCCCTCAGGGTATCCAGGGCCCAGGGCGCCTCGAGGTCGGGGGTGACGCCCTTGCCCTCCAGGGTGGCGCCCTTGGGGGTATGGAAGTCGGCGATGGGGAACTGGAGCATCAGGCCGCAGTCCAGGTGCTCGATGACGGAGGGCAGGGCCGCCCCGGCCGAACGGGAGCCCGCGACCACGGCCCGCCCGCACTCCTGAAGGCCCATGGCCAGGATCTCCGAGGTGGAGGCGCTGGTCCCGTCGAGCAGGAGGACGAGGGGGCCGAGATAGGCCCTGGGGTTGGCGGAGACGGGGAAGCGCAGGACATCCCGGCCGCGCAGGTGCATCTCCCCCAGGCCGGCATCACAGTCCAGGAAGAGGCGGGCCACGGCCTGGGCCATGACGCCCATGCCTCCCGGGTTCCCCCTCAGGTCCAGGATGATGCCCGGGGCGTTCTTCATCCCCTGCACGGCCTTGCGGATGCCGTCCATCTCGCCCATCAGGAAAAGGTTGAAACGGATGTAGCCGACCCCGCTCTTGAGGCGTCTCGCCTCAAGCTCCACGGGCAGGGCAGGCAGGTTGCCGATGGGCGGGGAGAAGCGCAGGGGCTGGTCCCGGGTCACCTCGATCCGGCGAAGCTCGCCCTGAGCCGAACGAACGGCCAGCTTCAAGGGCCGGTTGCCGGGCCCGACCAGCTCCCCCATCACCTGGAAGCGCTTGCGGGCCTCGTCCCCCGGAAGGTCCTGGGCCTCCTCCCCCCCTTCGACAATCCGGGCCACCGGCGTGGCGTCGATCTCCTCCAGGGCGTCCCCGGTCCTCAGGCCCGCCTTCCAGGCGGCGCCCTCCGGGATGACGGAAACCACCCGGCAGACCCCGTCCAGGAAGCGCAGGTCCAGCCCCGGCCCCGCCGGGGGACCGTCGCCCGCCTGCGGAAACCGCGGCGGGACGGCCGAAGGATGCGGATGCAGGAGGACCAGGTGGCTGTGGCCGGTCTCGGCCAGCATGCGGTCCATCAGGCGGTAGAACTCGGCCTCGTCCCGGGCCTGGCGGACCCGGGGCAGGTAGTCCTCGTGGATCTTGTTCCAGTCGGCGCCGCCGAAGGTCTCGTCGAAATAGCGGTCCCGGACCTTGCTCCAGATCTCCTCGAAGGTCTTCTCCTGCGCCTCATCCGCCCGGGCCGCCGTGAAGCACAGCGCCAGGAGAAGAAGCCGGAGAAGACGGCGCACGGCTAGGCCTTGGCCTCTCCCTCGGCGGGCGCCTTCTTGGCGGCCTCTTCCGCCGCCTTCTTCTCGGCTTCGGCCTTGGCCTTCTGGGCCGCCTTGAGGGGCAGGGCCTTGCGCTGGGCGCGCTTCATGCGCTTGCGCCAGAGGCGGGCCTTGGCGGCGTCCTTCTTCTCGCCCTCGGCGAACTTCTTGGACAGGGCCTCGTAGCGGCTGGCCTGCTTCTGGAAGGTGTCCAGGGTCTTCGGGGCTTTCGGGGTCTTGGGCATGGGGATCTATGGCTCCTGAGGGGGCGGGGATTATAGGGAGCCCGTGCGGCACCGTTCAAGAAGATGGGCCAGCCGGTGGCGCAGGGTGTGCTCCGCCAGGGTCCGCGCGCGCGCCGCCTCCGCCAGCGCCCGGCGGCGGGAAGCGTCCGCCAGGAGCCCCTCCACCAGGGCGGGAAGGGAGCGGATGGACGCGTAGGAAAGGATCTCCTTCCCTTCCACATAGGCCTCGAAGGCGCCCGGCCGGGAGCGGTCCGTGACCACGCAGCAGCCCCGGCCGGCGGCCTCGTACAGCTCCCGGTCGGGGGAGGAGGGCGGGATGCGGCGGCGGTTGCCCTCCATGGCGTCGCGCTGGACGACGAGGACGACCTTGGCCGCCGTCCAGGCGGACGGGGGAGAGCCGGGAGCCAGGACGCTCAGGCCGGGCATCAGGTCCCTCAGGGCCTGGAGGACCAGGAGGCGACGCGGATGGAGGTCCCCGGCCAGGCAGAGGTCCCATTCGCCTGAGGTCTGGCCCACCGGAGCCAGGTCGTCGAAGCCCCTCGGCAGAACCTCGGCGGGCGGGGCGTACCGGGCCGCGGCGTTCGGGTCGGCGCTGAAGACCCGGCGGACCCGAGGGTCGGGCTCGAAGCCCCAGGGATCCTCCCAGGCCCAGAGTGCGCTCGGGAGGACGGAAAGATCCTCCCGGAGCGAGCCCAGGGCCAGGACGAGGTCAGGGTCTTCCGGCCCGACGGGATGGCCCAGGGCCTGAAGGGCCCGGACGACCCCCCCATCCTCAGGAAGCAGACGGATCCGCACGGAATCCCTCGTACTTCTCCTTCCAATAGGCGGCGTACTGGGCGTTCCAGACCGGACCGCAGGCATGGTAGCACTTCACCCCGGAAAGGATGGCGCAGGCATAGCCCCGGGGGATGAGGCGGTTGAAGTAGTGGGCGTCCTCCAGGAAATACTTCTTCCCGGGATGGAAGGGGAAGCCGTCCACCTCGTCGTAGATGCGGCGCGGGGTCATGGTGCACCAGCCGCCGACGGGGCCCAGCTCCAGGACGACGCCCTGGCCGGCGTCGAGCTTCCGGTAGCGGTCGGCCGGAGGCTTGGCCCCGTCGGTTTTTTCATCCTGCACGACGTCCAGGGCCAGGTAGCCCAGGTTGCGGACTCGGGCGAAGGCCGCCAGCATGCGGGAGGTCCACTGCGGGGGGAGCTCGATCACGTCGTCGT
>JAHFOU010000307.1 GCA_023261525.1 Planctomycetota bacterium
AGATGCGCCCGCTGCCTTTCTCCCCGGTGATGGCATAGGTCTCCAGGCGCTCGCCGTTGTTCAGGTTGACGACCTGGACCTTCTCGTAGGGCAGGATGTCGGCGGCCTCCAGGAGGTTCTGGTCGATGGTGATGCTCCCGAGGTAATAGAGGTTCGCTTCGGTGACCGTGGCGCCATGGATCTTGGCGCGGCACATCTCGCGGGTCATGCGGTCCTCAGCAGGAGATTGTCGATCAGTCGGGTGGTGCCGATGCGGACGGCCAGGGCGGCCAGGGCCTCGCCCCGCATAGCCCCGGTCAGGGGCTCCAGGCTCTCCGGATGCACGATCTCGATGTAGTCCACCTTGGCCTCCGGGACCTTCGCAACCTCCGCCGCCACCGCGGCCTTCAGGGCGCCGACTTCGGGTCGGCCACCGCCAAGAGCCAGGCGCTCCGCCGCGCGCAGGCCACGGATCAGGCAGAGGGCCTGGGCACGCTGAGCCGGGCTAAGGTACCGATTCCGCGAGGACATCGCAAGCCCGTCGGGCTCGCGCACCGTAGGGCAGAGGCGGACCTCCAAGGGGAAGCCCAGCTGACGGACCATCTGCTTCACCAAGACTCCCTGCTGGTAATCCTTTGATCCAAAATAGGTTATGTCGGGATCGACCATATGGAAAAGCTTGGCTACCACGGTCAACACTCCCCGGAAATGGCCGGGACGGAAGGCCCCGCAGAGACCGCGGGCGGAGGGCCCCGGCTCCACCCAGACCTCCTGGGCGGAGGGGTACATGGCTTCGACCGTAGGCGTGAAGACGACGTCGGCCAGGGGATCGCAGAGCCTCCGGTCCTCCTCCAGGGTCCTGGGGTAGCGCGAGAAGTCCTCCCCGGGCCCGAACTGGGAGGGATTCACGAACACGCTGACGACCACCCGCTTGCATTCGGTGCGGGCCTGGCGGACCAGGCTCAGGTGGCCCTCGTGCAGGGCCCCCATCGTCGGCACGAAGCCGAGGGTCTGCCCTTCCCGCCTCCAGGCGGCGACACGGCGCCTCAGCTCCTGCGGGGAGACGATCAGGTCGGCCATGTGCCGCCTTCCCACACCCGCACGCCTTCAGCATCCACCCCGGCCAGGAGATCCGCGACGGGGCATCCGAGCACGGGATGCCAGAGCGTGGGATCCATGCCCGCGAGGGGCTTGAGGACGAAGGCCCGCTCATGGAAGCGGGGATGGGGCAGGGTCAGGGCAGGAGAGGACTGGACCCGGGCATCGAACAGGAGGAGATCCAGGTCCAGGGTCCGGGGGCCCCAGCGCTCCGCACGGACCCGGCCGTGGGCGGTCTCGATGGCCAGGAGGAAAGCCATCAGGGCCTCGGGGTCATCTCCTTCCAGGCGCAGGCGCACGCAAGCGTTCAGGAAGGGCGGCTGGGGAGGGCCTCCCACCGGGGCAGTTTCGTAGAGCGGAGAGGCTTCGGCCCGGCGAACGCCGGGCAGGGCCTTGAGGGCCTTGAGGGCCGAGCCCAGGGTGGCGGCCCTGTCCCCAAGATTGGCGCCCATGGCGATCCAGGCGGTCGGCATCGTCCACGCCATGATACCAGGAGCGGACCCCCTGGCCGAGAACCCCGGCCCTCGCTATGATGCGCGCCGTCCGCGGTGGTGGTTGTAGCTCAGTTGGTTAGAGCGCGAGATTGTGGATCTCGAGGTCGCGGGTTCGAATCCCGTCAGCCACCCCAAATCCTACATCTCCCCAATCCGGGGCCGGACGCGGCCCTTTCCTAAGGCATGCGATGTACTTACGTGAAGCCGACAGAGCTCGAGTCCGTCCTATAAAACGGGGGGCCCTCTAACGGGACACGGAACGAACTCGACCCATACGCCGGCGACGCTTAGGCTCCTCAAAGAGCATCATGGGTTTCTGATTGCCGATGTCTAGCGTCCGGACAAGCTCCTCGGAGAGGGCTCCCAGGCGTCGCAACCTTGCGGAAGGTAAGCGCATCAGCGCCACAATCAGGCGTTCCTGAAGCACATCAGGCGACTTCCGGAGCAGGGCTACCCCTTCCTTCGTGACGCTCAATTCCAAGCGGCGACCGTCCTGGCATGAGATCTTCCGGACCACAAGCCTGCGCTCGACGAGCCGCTGCACAACGACCGAGACCGAACTCTGGTGAGTGAAGGTCAGACGGGCGAGCTCGTTCAGAGAAAGCGCAGGATTCAGGGAGAGACGATGTAGCACGAAAATCTGGGCACCCGTCAGTCCCACGCACCGCTCCGATTGGCGCGACGTTTCCCTCAGGACCTGCACGATCCTCCGGAGGGAATCCAGCACCTTCTGAACGTCCGCCCGGTTTCGACCACTCCGAAAACACCTTGAATTCATATTGGATCCCATATAATTGCCCGCAGGCCATGATAGCCCATCCAACGCGTCCCCGCTCTGGAAACCTCCATGAAGAACGCTGAGCCCCTCACGGATGCCGGGGACTTCTCGACCACGCCCCGCACCCTCTTTATCGCGGGCCTTGCCATCGGAATCGGCTTCCTGACCACCTTCCTGGCCCTCGGCCTCCTGAAGCTGATCGCCCTCTTCACCAACCTCTTTTACTTCCAGCGCCTCTCAGGCGCCTCCGCCTCCCCGGCGGATCACCATCTCGGCATCCTCGCCGTCCTGGTTCCCGTCCTGGGATCCTTGATCGTGGGGCTGATGGCCCGCTACGGGTCTGAACGCATCCGCGGGCACGGGATCCCGGAGGCCATCGAAGCCATCTTGATCAGGGGGAGCCGCGTCGAGCCCAGGGTCGCCCTTCTCAAGCCCGTCTCCGCCGCGATCTCGATCGGCTCGGGTGGCCCCTTCGGCGCCGAGGGCCCCATCATCATGACGGGAGGGGCCTTCGGCTCCCTGTTGGCCCAGTTCCTCCACCTCACCGCGGCCGAGCGGAAGATTCTCCTCGTGGCCGGCGCGGCCGCCGGCATGTCCGCGACCTTCGGCACCCCCGTCGCTGCGGCACTGCTCGCGGTCGAGCTCCTCCTCTTCGAATGGAAGCCCCGCAGCTTCGTCCCCGTCGCCCTGGCCAGCGCCATGGCGGCCGCCGCCCGTCACGCCTTCCTCGCGGCCGGCCCCCTCTTCCCGGCCCCTCCCCACCCCGACTTCGTCGGCCCCGTCGGCCTCCTCGCCTGCGCTGCCGCGGGCCTTCTGGCGGGAGGCCTCTCCATCGGCCTCACCAAGTCCGTCTACGCGTCCGAGGACCTCTTCCAGCGCCTGCCGTTCCACTGGATGTGGTGGCCCGCCCTCGGCGGCCTTGTGATCGGACTGGGCGGCCTGGTCTGCCCCCGGGCCCTCGGCGTCGGCTATGACGTCATCAGCGACCTGATGAACGTGCCCACGGCAGGCAGAGTCGTCTT
>JAHFOU010000308.1 GCA_023261525.1 Planctomycetota bacterium
GGGCCCTCGGGAACGGCTGGGACCGCATCCTCCCCCCCCACACGGTGAGGGACTTCATCGACGTCCACTACGGGAACTTCATCTGGCCCACCTTCAACGTGGCCGACTCCTGCATCTGCGTGGGCGCCGCCGTCCTGGCCTTCGGCCTGTGGCGGGCGCCGGAAACGGACACCCATGCGCGCTGACCTCTCGGTCCGCATCGGCCGTCTGACGCTGTCCAACCCCGTCCTGACGGCCTCGGGATGCTTCGGCTACGGGCTGGAGGCGGCCGCCGCCTTCGACGTCTCCCGCCTGGGGGCCATCGTCCTCAAGACCCTGACGGCCAAGCCGCGCCATGGCAATCCCCCTCCACGCATCGCCGAGACCCCGGCGGGCATGCTGAACGCCATCGGCCTGGAGAACCCCGGGATCGAGGCCTTCCTGACGGAGATCCTCCCGAAATCCCGGAAGCTGGGCGCCCCCCTGGTGGCCTCCGTGGCCGGGAAGGACCTGGCCGACTACGCGGCCCTGACCGGCGCCCTCCAGGTCCCGGGGATCTCGGCCATCGAACTCAACCTCTCCTGCCCCAACCTGAACGCGGGCGGGATCGACTTCGGCGGCGACCCCGCCTTCGTGCGCGAGGCCACGCGGCGCTGCCGCAAGGCCTCCCCCCGGCGCGACCTCTGGGTGAAGCTCACGCCCCACGTCGCCGACATCCGCGTGACCGCCCGGGCCGCCTGGGAGGCCGGGGCGGCGGCGGTCACCATCGCCAACACCTATGTCGGCATGTCCATCGACTGGAAGCGCGGCGTCCCGAGGACCGGGCACGGCACCGGGGGCCTGAGCGGGCCGGCCATCCGTCCCCTGACCCTGGCCCTGGTCGCCAAGCTGGCCCCCGAATGCCCCATCCCCATCGTGGCCAGCGGCGGGATCTGCTCCGCCGAGGATGCCATGGAATACGCCTGCGCCGGGGCCTCCGCCTTCCAGGTGGGAACGGCCTCCTTCCGCGACCCGACGGCCTGTCTCGGGATCCTGGAAAGCCTCCCCGGGTGCCTGAAACAGGCCGGGCTCGCCCGCTGGCGGGACGGCATCGGGCGCCTCAAGCGCCCCACGCGCGCCAAGGAAACGCTCTAGCCGAGCAGGCGCTTGCGCAGGGCCTCGAAACGGGGGTCCTGGCGGACCGCCTCCAGGTCGGGGTCCTTCTCCAGGTGGGAGAGGTCCGTATAGCCCAGGGCCACCGCCTGCTCCAGGGTCGCCAGGGCCGCCTCCCGCCGCCCCAGGAGGGAGAGGCTGCAGGCCAGGTTGTACTGGACGACCGGATCCGCGGGGCGCAGGCGGCTCAGCCTCTGGTCGACCTCCAGGCCCCGGGGATAGTCCCCCCGCTGGGTATAGGCCTCGCCCAGGGCCATGAGCGCCTCCACGTTGGTCGGGTCGGAAGAGACCACGGCCTCGTACAAGGACACCTCGAACGGAAGGTCCCGGGAGGAGGTCAACCCTGGACCTGAAGCGAGGAGGTGGTCTGGGCCAGCCGGATCTTCTCGGAGGCCTCGGCCCAGGCCTGGCGGAGCACGCCGAAGATGCGCACGGCATCCTGGAGGGCCACCGGATCCTTCTGGACGTTGGCGTGGACGAGCCTGAGATAGAGGAATCCGTACAGGCTCCCGAGGTTCCGGGACAGCTCCGGATCGGCCTGGGGGCTGACGGCCCCCCAGAGCTCGATGACGATGCGCTGGGCCTGGATCAGGGATTCGTGGGAGCGCTCGATATCCTTGGCCTCGAGGGCCTGGCGGGCCTGCTCGCAGAAGCGGAGCGCCCCGTCGTACAGCATCAGCAGGAGGCGCTCGCGGCTCGCCGTCATCACCTGGGTCTCGAGGTAGCGCTGGGGATTGCTGGGGATCACGGGGGGCTACTTCTTCTTGGAGGAGTTTTGGAGGCCCTGGAGGCCCGAGAGCTGGGAGGCCATGAAGGAACTGGTCGTCTGGAGGTTGGAAAGGGTGGTCTCCAGGTTGTTGAACTGCTCCTCCAGCCGCTTCTGCTGCTGGGCCAGCCGGTCCTGGAGCCTCTTGATCGACTCGTTCATGTCCTTGACCTGCTTGTCCAGGATGGCGCTGGCGGACGGCAGGATCCCGTGCTCGTCGCTGGAGATGAAGTCCAGGCGGTCCTGGAGGCGGTTGGCGATGCCGCCCGCGTTGATCGCATTGCCCTTCACCGTGGTCGAGGTGGATGCGGCCACGAAGACGCCGACCTTCTGGAAGCCCAGATCCTCGGCGGCATGGCTCCCGTTCAGGGAGATGACGCTCAGGGCGTCGGTGCCCGTGCTGGTGTCCGTCAGGGTGATCCCGGTCCCGTCGCTGGAGACGGAGGCCACCAGCTTCCCGCCGTTCCCGGTGGCGTTGTTGATGGCGGTGAGCACGGCCTGGATGCTCCCGGCGGCCCCGGAGGGGTTGTCGCTCAGGGAGACCTTGAGGACGGTCGCGTCCCTCAGATGGATCTGGAAGTCCTTGGAGCCCCCGCCGGCCGTCCGGATGCCCTTGCCCTGACGCAGGGTGCTGAGCGCCGTCCCGGCGGAGATGTCGGCCCCCTGCATGAAGAGCTTCTTGACCCCCTTGAAGTCCGCGGCGATCTGGTCCTGGAACTTGGTCTGGTCGAAGGCCAGGGCGCCGGTGGCGCCCAGCTTGACCCCCACCTTGTCCAGGCCATTGAGGCTGGTGGCCAGGCCGGGGATGCGCTGGAGAAGCATGGTGGCCAGGTCCCGCTGGAGGTTGGTGACGCTGGAATTCCCCAGGAGGAGGCCCCGCTGGCCGGTGTCCGGGTCGAACTTCACGTCGCTGTTGACCTGGGAGATGATGCTGTTGTAGTTGACGACGAAATCGTTCACCTGCTTGGCGATGTAGTCGGTGTCGCGCACCACGGTGGCCGTCACGGGGTCGGGCCCGGCGGCCTTGAGCGAGAGGGTCATGCCGGGCACCACGTTGCTGATGGTGTTGCTCGAGCTGGTGAAGAGGACCGGAGAGCCCCCTCCCAGGGAACTCCCGAAGAGCAGGGCGGCATCGTCCCCCTGGCTGACGGTCTGGAAGCTGAAATTGAGGCGCTTGGGATCCACGACCAGCTTGCCGGCCAGGCCGCTGCGCTGGCTGGTCAGGTTGAGGCGATAGGGGGCCGTGGGGCTCCCGTCCTGGATGATGGTCGCGGAGACCGGGATCTTGAGGGCGTTGATGGCGTCGCGGACCGTCTCCAGGGTGTCGGTGGCGCTGACGCTGATGGAATACTCGAAGGTCCCGTTCAGGGTGGTGGCGCCGCTGGAGGTGCCCAGGAGGTTCAGGTCCTTGGCGGTGGTCCCGCCCGTGACCTCCGCCACCGTGATGCTCCCGCTTCCGGCGGAATCGG
>JAHFOU010000309.1 GCA_023261525.1 Planctomycetota bacterium
GGCAGGACCGCGACCACCACCGCCTGCCGGCCTAGCGGTTCTCGCTGAACTCCAGGATGGAATAGCGGAGCTTGCGGTCCCTCAGGGTCGCAACGATCCCGTCCAGGTCGTCCGTGACCGTGAAGAGCTTCATCTCCTCCGGGGAGACGAAGCCCTGGGCCAGCATGGTCTCCTTCATCCACTTCATGTAGCCGGCCCAGTAGGCCTTCCCCACGCAGATCACGGGGATGGGCTTGGCCTTCTTCGTCTGGATCAGGGTCACGATCTCCATGAACTCGTCCATGGTGCCGAAGCCGCCCGGGAAGACGATGACCGCGCTGGCGTTCTTGATGAAGATGACCTTGCGGCAGAAGAAGTAGTGGAAGTTGAGGAGATGGGTCACGTGGGGGTTGGACTTCTGCTCGACCGGGATGTCGATGTTCAGGCCCACGGAGGCCGTCCCGGCCCGCTTGGCGCCCTTGTTGGCGGCTTCCATGATCCCGGGACCGCCCCCGGTCACGATGGCGAAGCCCTCCTTGCCCAGGCGGTAGGCCAGCTGCTCGGCCAGCTTGGCGTAGGGCTTGGAGGCCTGGGTGCGCGCGGAGCCGAAGAAGGAGACGGTGGGACCCAGCTTCTCCATGCTCTCGAACCCCTCGGCGAACTCGCTGAGGATGCGGAACATGCGCCAGGCTTCGGATCCGCGGTCGAACATGGGCGGGGAGTATACTCCTGCCCCGTGCCTGCCGCCATCGAAGCCAAGGGGATCGTCAAGCGCTACGCCTCGGGGCTGACCGCCGTGCGGGGCATCTCCTTCCAGGTGCCCGAGGGGACCTGCTTCGGCATCCTGGGCCCCAACGGCGCCGGCAAGACCACCACCATCCGCATGTCCTACGGCTTCATCCCGCTGACGGCCGGGGACATCCTCGTCCTGGGGCGCTCGATCACCGCCGAACCGAGGCTCGTGAAGTCCCTGCTGGGCGTCTGCCCCCAGGAGGACAACCTGGATCCCGACTTCTCCCCCCGGGAGGGCCTGGCCGCCTACGGGCGCTACTTCGGGATGGCGGCCCAGGATTGCGCACGCCGCGCGGACGAGCTCCTCGACTTCGTGGGGCTCTCGGAAAAGGCCTCCGCCAACGTCCGGGACCTGTCCGGGGGCATGAAGCGTCGCCTCGCCTTCGCCCGGGCCCTGGTGCACAATCCCAGGGTCCTGGTCCTGGACGAGCCCACCACCGGGATGGATCCCCAGGCCCGCCACCTGGTCTGGGACAAGGTCCGCCAGCTCAAGCACGAGGGCGTCACCGTGCTCCTGACCACCCACTACATGGAGGAGGCCGCCGGCCTCTGCGACGAGATCCTCCTGATGGATGCCGGGCTCATCCTGGACCAGGGGGCCCCCGGGACCTGGTCCGCCGCCACCTGGGGGAGGATCCGATCGAGGCCCAGGACCCCTCCGGCCTGTCCTACCGCCGTCCCCCCAACCTGGAGGACCTCTTCCTGAAGCGCACGGGCCGGGAGCTGCGCGGATGAGCCCCCGCCTCGCCTACCTGGTCTGGAGGCGGAATCTCGAGGTCTACCTGAGGACCTGGTTCCTGAACTTCCTGCCTCCCTTCCTGGAGCCCCTCCTCTACGTGGCCGGCTTCGGGATAGGCGTGGGCGCCCTCATGAAGGACGGGAAGGTCCATGTGGGCGGGCAGGACATCCCCTACGCCCGCTTCATCGCCCCGGGCATGGTGGCCGTGGCCGTGATGCAGCAGGCCTTCTTCGAATGCAGCTACGGAAGCTTCATCCGGATGTACTACCAGAAGACCTTCGACGCCCTCCTGGCCACACCCTGCACCCTGGAGGACGTGGCGGCCGGGGAGATGGCCTGGGGCGCGACCAAGGCCCTGATCTCCGCCGCCATCATGCTGCCCATCCTGGCCGCCTTCGGACTGCTCGGCCTGCCGGGCTCCCTCTGGATGCTGCCGGCCGCCCTGCTGGCGGGCTGGGCCTTCTCCGCCCTGGCCTTCTGCGTGGCGGCCCGGGTTCCCCACATCGACGCCTTCAACCTGCCCATGTTCCTCTTCATCATGCCCATGTTCGCCCTGGGCGAGACCTTCTTCCCCCTGCCGGCCTCGGGCTGGATGCAGGCCGTGGGGAACTGGATGCCCCTGACCCACCTGTCCCGCCTTTGCCGGGCGGCATCCCTGGGACAGCTGGATCCATCCCACGCCCTCCTCGTCCTGGGGGGCTTCGCCGCGGCCGGCCTTCTCCTTTCCCTTGTGGGGACCCGATGGATGCGCCGACGCCTCATTCCCTGAGCCGGAAACCCAGGATCCTGAGGGTCCTCACCCGCCTCAACATCGGCGGGCCGGCCCAGCACGTCCTTCACCTGGCCCGGGGCCTGGAGGAGGAGTTCGAGACCACCCTGGTAGTCGGGCGTCCGGAACCGGGGGAAGGGAGCATGGACGAGCTGGCCGCCCAGCTGGGCGTGCGCCCTCTCGTCCTTCCTTCCCTGCGCCGCGGAGGGGGCCTGCTGGGGGCTGCCCAAGCCTGCTGGGAGCTTTGGAGGCTCTGCCGTCGCCTCCGGCCGGACATCGTCCATACCCATACGGGCAAGGCCGGGGCCGTGGGAAGGCTCGCCGCATGGCTGGCCGGGGTGCCCGTCATCGTCCATACCTTCCACGGCCACGTCCTCCAGGGCTACTTCCCCCCCTGGCAGTCCCGCCTCCTGGCCCGCATCGAGGGCCTCCTCTCCCGGCTCAGCACCCGGATCTACGCCCTGTCGGAATCCCAGCGCCGGGAGCTGGCGGCCCTGGGGGCGGCTCCCCTGGACAAGATCCATGTCCTGCCCCTGGGCCTGGACCTGGCCCCCCTCGCCCCTCCCCTCCTTCGGGGCCGCCTCAGGGCGGAGCTGGGCCTGGGCGAGGACCTCCTCCTGATCGGCTGTGTGGCCCGCCTGGTCCCCATCAAGGGCCATGCCCTCCTTCTGGAGGCCTTCCATCACCTGTTCGGGACCCATCCCCAGGCCAGGCTCCTGCTCATCGGGGACGGGGAACTGCGTGGGGAGATCGAAACCAGGATCCGCTCCCTGGGCTTGCTGGACCGCGTCCGGGTGACCGGCTTCCGCCGGGACCTGCCCTCCATCTACGGGGACCTGGACCTGGCCGTCCTGGCCTCCCACAACGAGGGCCAGCCCGTGGCCCTGATCGAGGCGGCCTCGGCCGGGCTTCCCATCGTGGCCACCCGCGCGGGCGGCGTGGGGGATCTCCTGACCTCGGATCCGGCGGCCCTCCTGGTGCCTTGTGGGGATGCCGGGGCCCTGGCCGGGGCCCTGGCCCAAGCCCTGGCGGACCTGCCCCGGCTCCGGAAGGCGGCCCTGGAAGAGGCCGGGAATTTCCG
>JAHFOU010000310.1 GCA_023261525.1 Planctomycetota bacterium
CGAGGTCCTCGGAGATGAAGCGCCCGCCGGTCAGGACGGCGAGATCCTCCATCATGGCCTTGCGGCGGTCCCCGTAGCCCGGGGACTTCACGGCCGCGCACTTCAGGGTCCCGCGCAGCTTGTTCACCACGAGGGAGGCCAGGGCCTCGCCCTCCACCTCCTCGGCGATGACCAGCAACGAGCGCTTGACCTGGACGATCTGCTCCAGCAAGGGCAGGAGGTCCTTGATGCTGGAGATCTTCTTCTCGTAGAGCAGGATGTAGGGGTCCTCGAGGACAGCCTCCATCTCCTCGGGGCTGGTGACGAAGTAGGGCGAGCAGAAGCCCCGGTCGAAGCGCATCCCCTCGACGTAGTCCAGGGTGGTCTCGATCCCCTTGGCCTCCTCGACGGTGATCACGCCCTCGTTGCCGACCTTGTCCATGGCCTCGGCGATGAGGTCCCCGATCTGGGTGTCGTTGTGGGCGGAGACGGTCGCGACCTGGGCCTTCTCCTTCTTGTTCTGCACGGGCTTGGAGATCTTCTTGAGCTCCTCGATGGAGGCCTCGACGGCCTTGTCGATGCCGCGCTTCAGGGCCTCCGGGTTGGCCCCGGCGACCACGTTCTTCATGCCCTCGGTGAAGATGGCCTGGGCCAGGACGGTGGCGGAGGTGGTCCCGTCGCCGGCGTCGTCGGAGGTCTTGGAGGCGACCTCACGGACCATGCGCGCGCCCATGTCCTCGGCCTTGTCCTCCAGCTCGATCTCCTTGGCGATGGTGACGCCGTCGTCGGAGACCGTGGGGGCCCCCCACTTCTTCTCGAGGAGGACGCTGCGGCCTCTCGGCCCGAGCGTGACCCTCACGGTGTTGGCCAGCTGGTCCACGCCACGCAGGAGCTTGCGGCGGGCTTCCTCGGAAAACAGGAGTCGCTTCTTCGCCATGGCCATCACCTCCGGGAAAAGGGTTCTGGCATGGATAAGGCAACCCGCATGCCCTGGATTCAATGTTGACTTTATTTTGTAATACTATGTTTTACAATGAGTTACGTATATCGAAAACAATGAGCCCCGTTTCAGATAAAGCCTTTTTGGCAGTTTGAAATTGGGCTCAACAAAAACATGCCGTTTTGACTGATTTCAGGCTTCCCAAACTCCGCCAGACCTAGGCTTGAAGTCCTTCACCGAACCGACCTATGATGGCCGGATGAGCGCCACCGACCTCCGCGCCGCCGCCCAGACCCTGAGGACCGCCCTGGCCGGGCGCATCGTGGGCCAGGCAGGCACGGTGGAGGAACTCCTCACCGCCGTCTTCGCCGGCGGCCACTGCATGCTCCTCGGGGTCCCCGGCCTGGCCAAGACCCTCCTGGTCAAGTCCCTCTCCGAATGCCTGGACCTGGGCTTCAGCCGCATCCAGTTCACCCCCGACCTCATGCCCTCGGACATCACGGGGACCGAGGTCATCATGGCCAACGCCCAGGGGGAAAGGGGCTACCGCTTCCTCAACGGCCCCATCTTCGCCAACCTCGTCCTGGCCGACGAGGTCAACCGCACCCCGCCCAAGACCCAGGCTGCCCTCCTGGAAGCCATGGAGGAGGCCCAGGTCACCGCCGGGGGGGAGCGCTACGCCCTGCCGCCCCCCTTCCTGGTCATGGCCACCCAGAACCCCATCGAGCAGGAGGGCACCTACCCCCTGCCCCTGGCCGCCCTGGACCGTTTCCTCTTCATGGTTCGCGTGGGCTACCCCGAGGCCGCCCACGAGCGGCGCATCGTCGTGGAGACCCTGCCCCGCGCGGAGGGGCGCCTGGCTCCCGTGCTCTCCCGCGAGCAGTTCCTGGCCTGCCAGGAGCAGGTGCGCGCCGTGAAGATCCCGGACGATCTGCTGGCCATGGCGACCCGCCTGGTCCGCATGTCCCGCCCCCAGGAGCCGAACCCTCCCGCGTCCACCAAGGACTTCATCCGCTGGGGGGCCAGCCCCCGCGGGATCCAGGCCCTGGTCTCCACCGCCCGGGCCCGGGCCGCCCTGGCCGGCCGGGACGCCATCACCCAGGAGGACCTGGTGGCCGTGGCCCTGCCGGCCCTGAGGCACCGCCTGGTCCTCAACTTCCACGCCGAGGCCGAGGGGGTCGACGCCGACCGCGTGATCACGGACCTCCTGGCCGACGCGGGGCTGGTGGAGCGGCGGGTGGTCCAGCGCCGGAAGTTCTGGCGCCGCCTCCTGGCCGGCGCCCCGCAGTGAGCCTGAAGGCGCATATCCTGGGAGTGCCCATGGACCTGGGCGCCTCTCGCCGCGGGGTGGACATGGGCCCCAGCGCCATCCGCATCGCCGAACTGGAATCCCGCCTGGAGCGCCTGGGCTACGACTGCCGGGACCTGGGGGACATCCCCGCCCCGGTCCGGGAGACCCGGCCCCACGGAAGCCGCAGGGCCAAGTACCTCGCCGAGATCGCGCGGACCTGCCGCCAGGTCTTCGCCTCCGTCTCCCGGTCCGCCCGCTCGGGGGCCTTCCCCGTCGTCCTGGGCGGAGACCACTCCATCGCCTGCGGGACCCTGGCCGGGATGGCCGATGCGGCCCGCAAGGAGGGCGGACGCCTGGGCCTGCTCTGGTTCGACGCCCACGGGGACCTGAACACCCCGGCCTCCAGCCCCAGCGGCAACGTGCACGGGATGCCCCTGGCCGCCGTCCTCGGCAGGGGCCCGAGGGCCCTGACCCATGTGGGCGGCTTCTCCCCCAAGATCCTGCCCGAGCACGCGGTCCTGATCGGGGTGCGCGAGCTGGACCCCCCCGAGCAGCGCTTGGTGAAGGCCCTGGGCCTGACCTGCTACACGATGAAGGACATCGACGGCCGGGGCCTCAAGGCCTGCATGGCCGAGGCCATCGCCACGGCCGGACGGGGCACCGTGGGCTTCCACGTCTCCTTCGACATGGATGCGGTGGACCCCTCCGCCGCCCCCGGGGTGGGGACCCCGGTCAAGGGTGGGCTTTCCTACCGGGAGGCCCATCTCGCCATGGAGATGGTGGCCGACTCCCGGAAGCTCCGGTCCTTCGAGCTGGTCGAGGTCAACCCCGTGATGGACCGGGAGAACCAGACCGCGGTCCTGGCGGCCGAGCTGATCTCCTCGGCCCTGGGCAAGCGGATCCTGTAAACTGTGCGCAACGGAGCCTGAGGAGGACCCTGGATGCGGCGGCGTTCGGCAACAGACCATCAGCGGACCGTGGTGGACCGGATGCGCCTCCAGATGGCCATGAAGCGCATCCACGCCGAGGCCCGCCGGCTGGGGATGACCCCCGAGGACTACCTGGCCCAGCTCCAGCGCCATTCCCTGGACGAGACCTCCCAGACCCTGGCCCAGCGCATCGTGGACAAGGCCCTGCAATCCCCTGTC
>JAHFOU010000311.1 GCA_023261525.1 Planctomycetota bacterium
CTTGGACTTCCCCTTGGGTTTTGCCTTCCATCCCATCGGCATCTCAGGACTCCTTCTGTCGGGAACTCAGAACGGGATATCGTCTTCCTTGGGGGCCGGCAGGTCGGCGTCGCTCCCCGCCTCCGAGGCGGCGGCCGGGGAGTCGTCCTGGGCCACGGCGGTCTTGGACCCCCGCTCCAGGAACTCGAAGTTCTCGGCCACGACGTAGAGCTTGCTGCGCTTCTCCTGCTTGTCGTTCTCCCACTGGTCCAGCTCGAGGCGCCCCTCGATGAAGATCGGGGAGCCCTTCTTGAAATACTCGGCCACCACCTCGGCCTTGCGCTGCCACATGGTGACGTCCACGAAGGTGGACTTCTCCTTGCGCTGGTCGCCCGTGCCGAAGGTGCGGTTCACGGCCAGGCCGAACTTGCAGATGGCCGTGCCGTCCTTGGTGTAGCGCAGGTCCGGATCCCGGGTGAGCCTCCCCATCAGGAGGACCCGGTTCAGGTTAGGCACCGGCGGGCTCCGCGGGGGCGGCCGGCGCGGGCGCAGGGCGGGAGGAGGAGGGCAGGAGGGCGTCCATGGCCGCCTTCGCCGCGCCGTCCTCGTCGACCACGATGAGCTCGCGCAGGACGAACTCGGAGATCTTGCAGGCGCGGCGGATCTCGACGATCGCGGGGCCGGGGGCCTCGAAGTGGATCAGGAAGTAGAAGCCGCGGCGCTTGCGCTTGATCTCATAGGCCAGCTTGCGCTCGCCCCACCGGTCCGTGCTGACCACGGTGGCGCCGCAACGCTTGAGGAGGTCGAGGAGGTACTCCTCGTGCCCGGGTTCGGGCTTCGCCTCAAGATCCAACAGGAACAGGCCTTCGTAGAGGGTCATGCGAAGCGCGGGACTATATCCGCCTCCGCCGGAAGCGTCAATCCCTTTGCCGGGGGCTGTTGTATTTGGCAACGGCCTGCTCCAGGCCCAGGCGGGCCCAGGCGTCGGCGGCGTCGGCGGCCAACGGGATGGGCGGCTCCTCCCCCGGGCGGAACCGGCCCAGGACGAAATCGGCCCCGGACATCCCGGGAGGCGGCCCGCCGATGCCCACCCTCAGGCGGGGGAAGGCGTCCGTGCCCAGGGAGGCGATGAGGGAGTCCAGGCCGTGGTGCCCCCCGGAGGAGCCCGAGGGCCTCAGGCGGAGGGCCCCCGGAGGCAGGGCCATGTCGTCGCAGACCACCAGCAGGTCGGCCGGCCCGGCGTCCCGGAAGCCCAGGGCCGCCTTCACGGCCGGGCCGGAGAGGTTCATGAAGGTCAGCGGCTTGAGGAGGAGGAGCTCCCCCGAGGCGACCAGGGCCTCGGCCCGGTCCCCGCGGAGGCGCCAGGAGGCCCCCGCCCGTTCCGCCAGGGCATCCACGACGCGGAAGCCGACGTTGTGCCGCGTGGCCTCGTACTCCCGACCGGGGTTCCCGAGGCCGGCGACCAGCTTCACGGAAGGGGCTACTTCTTGCCCTCGGGCTTCTTCTCGCCCTTGGCCGGCTCCGCCTTCTTGTCCCCGGCCTTCTCGGCGGGCTTCTTGTCGCCCTTCTCCGCGTCCTCGGCGTCCTCGGCCTTCTCCTTGCGGATGAGCTCGGGCTGCTTGGCCTCGCCCTCGGCGCCGGCCACGGCCGCGACCTCCTCCTTCGGCTTCTGCACGGTGACCAGGATGGTCTCCGCGTCCGCGATCACCTTCACGCGGGCGGGCAGGGTCAGGTCCTTGACGTGCAGGGCCTCGTCGAGCTTGAGGTGGGCGACCGAGCACTCGATGGCCTCGGGCAGGTCGGCCGGAAGGCACTCGACCAGGATGTCATGGAAGAGCTGGTTGGTGATCCCGCCCTCGGCATGGCCGGCGGCGACGCCCTTGAGGTGGAGGGGCACCTTGGTCCTCAGGACCTCATCCATGCGGACGCGCTGGAAGTCCACGTGCAGGAGGGTGTCCTCGATGGCGTCCCGCTGGACCTCCTTGAGGAAGGTCGTGTGGGTCTTCCCCCCCACGTCCAGGTCGATCATGCGGGCCTTGGCCCGGATGGCGGAGGCCAGGTCGTGCTGGTCCACGACCAGGGAGACGGAGGACTCGCCCTTGCCGTAGAGGACGGCGGGGACCTTCCCGTCGCGGCGGAGGTGCCGCACCTTGAAACCCTGGACATCGCGGGACTGGGCCTTGAGCTTGAGGTTCGGCATGGGTTCTCCTAATCGAACAGGGAGCTTACGGATTCGTTGTCATGAATGCGACGGATGCTTTCGGCGAGCAGGCCCGCCAGCGAGAGGACCTGGATGGCGCTCCGGTCGGCGTTGCCCTTGAGCGGGACGGAATCGGTGACCACCATGGCCTTGATGGGGGCCTTCTGGATCTTGTCCCAGGCCTGGCCGCACAAAATCGGATGGGTGGCGGCGATGTAGATGTCCTTGGCGCCCTTGCTCTTGCACAGGTGGGCGGCGTTCGTGATGGTCCCGGCGGTGGAGATGATGTCGTCGATGAGGATGACGTTCTTGCCGTCCACGTCCCCGATGATGGCGTTCACCTCGACGGCCTCGGGGCCGGTGCGGCGCTTGTCCACGATGGCCAGGCCGCCGTTCAGGCGCTTGGCGTAGGCCCGGGCCATCTTGATGGAGCCCACGTCGGGGCTGACGACCACGAGGTCGGGAATGTTCTGGGAGAGGAAGAACTCGGAGATGACGGGCGAGGCGAAGAGGTGGTCGACGGGGATGTCGAAGAAGCCCTGGATCTGGGAGGCGTGCAGGTCCACGGTGACGAGACGGTCGATCCCGGCCTCGGTGAGGAGGTTGGCGACCAGCTTGGCGGTGATGGGCACCCGCCCCTCGTCCTTGCGGTCCTTGCGGGCGTAGCCGTAGTAGGGGACGACGGCGGTGATGCGGCCGGCGGAGGCCCGCTTCATGCAGTCGATCATGATGAGGAGCTCGACGAGGTTCTCGTTCACGGGCGGGCAGGTGGGCTGGATGAGGAAGATGTCGCAGCCGCGGACGTCCTCGTTGGCCTTGACGTCGATCTCGCCGTCCGGGAAGTGGCCGACGGCGGCGTTGCCGAGCTTGATGCCGAGCTTGGCGGCGACGTCGGTGGCGAGCGAACGGTGGGCGTTGCCCGCGAACACCTTGAGATCGAAGTTCTTCTTGCCCACGTGCCACCCCGGGAGGAAAGGGAGCGGGATTATAGTGCGGAGGCCGGGGCAGTCAACCGGTGGGCCTGGGCGAGGATGCGGACGGAGGGCAGGGCGCGGGAGGCGGCGGACGCCAGGCGGGCCAGGGCCTCCCCCGCCGGAGGCGCCTCGGTGCGGGGTTGGACGACGAAGGGCCAGTCGGGACGGACGGCGGAAACCGCCC